>JAMDBS010000084.1 GCA_023487325.1 Patescibacteria group bacterium | reverse complement strand
TCTGCAAACAAATCCAGATGAATTTTTAGTTTCCCCGAGTCAATTTTTGGGGCAATAAATCTAGCTTGCGACATAATAGCCGGACCAGAAAGACCAAAATGGGTGAATAAAATATCGCCACTTTTCTGGCAAATTATTTTGCCATTAAAACTAGTACTAATTTTACCTTCAATTTTGACCCCCTGAACATCCTTAACCCAATTTTCTTGGGTTTCCACTGGCACCAGCGCCGGGTAGGTGGCAATAGTTTTGTGCCCTAATTTTTCTGCCCAATAGTAGCCATCACCAGAAGAACCGAATTGGTGCGCGGCTCGGCCGCCGGTGGTGATAATTAATTTATTGGCTAAAATCTCTTGGCCATTTTCCAATATAATTTGGCAACAGTCATTTTTATTTATTTTTCTAACTAAGGAATTGGTTTTAATATCCACTTTTTTTCTTTTGAGCTCATATTCCAAGGCATCTCTGATACTGGAGGCTTGATTATTCCGTGGAAAAATCCTGCCATTATCTTCTTCTTTTAAGATTATTCCCAGTGATTCAAAAAAATTCATTGTTTTTCTTTGATCAAATTTTTTAATCACTGCGTCAATAAATTTAGGATTTGCCCCATGGTATCTGTCGCTAGTCACATTAGTATTGGTTAAATTGCAGCGGCCATTGCCAGTAGCTAAAATTTTTTTGCCCAACAAATTATTTCTTTCAATTAAAATAACTGATTTATTATTTTCCGAGGCCGAGATAGCTGCCACACATCCCGCCGCCCCGCCGCCAACAATAGCAATATCATATTTATTCATAATAGAAAAATTATAAACTATTTTTTATAAATTGTCCACGCTGCCTCTTGATATATTATTCAAAATAAGCTACAATATGCACAAATATTACGAGGAGGTAATAGCACATGAATAACTCAGACGGTACAAAAATTATCTGTGATAGCCCTGATCATACTAAATGCACGGCTTTTGCTTTGGCATGCACCGCATTTCCAGGAAAATATTCTATGGATATTGAAAAATGCCCATTTTTAAGAGATAACGAATTCTGCATAAATGGCTTAAAAGCAAAAGAAATAGATAAAGTGCTGGATCGCTCCGCCACCAGGGAATTAATTGTTCACTCAGCCAAAATAGAGCGTTTAGCCGATTTTCCAAATAAAGCGAATAATATTAAAGATATTTTAGGCAGGCGTGGTTTGCTGTGAAGGGAGAAAAGTCACTCAGACAAAAATCAAGTATTTATTTGAGGAATATCTTTCTACTATTAAAAAATTTCCTGAAAATTATCATAAATAAAAAAATTAAAAGTATTACCAGCTTTAATATAAAATTTTTTTAGCCCGATCATTCCTATTAATAGACAAATTACCAACCGCCGGGGTCCATCCCCGGTTTTTTTGTTGACAGATTTAATTGAACACTGTATAAAGATATTATATTGGCACAGGCCAAGAATTTTAATAAAGGATGAAGGGATGTGACTCTTATGTCGATCAATGCTCAAGAAGTAATGGGAATAATCGAATCAAACACAGAAGCAATAAACAAATTTTTCAATGAATTGCCTGATGATCTAGATAGCGCCAAAATGCTTTATAAAACACTTTGTGCGGCTCGGGAACGTTCTACTGACGCTCGCTCAATTCAGATTCCTCAGGTAGTTTGGGAAGCAATTAAAGAACGTTTCCGGAAATTTAATGGCTTAATTGTATCCGTTGTCTTAGGCTCGGAATGGGATAAACTTGATCAGGTTGCTGCTGGAGATAAAAAACGCTCTCAAATAGATTTTCTGCTATCTCTAATTAATGCAGAAAATCCTCCCTTTGAAATGGCTGAACGCCTAATCAAATGGCTGATACCTCATAATAGCACTGCCGGATACACTACTAATATTAAACAAATTTTTCTTGGCTATGGTACTGCTATTGCACCTTTAATTATCGATGTCACAAACGGGCGAGAAAATAAACTATTTGGTGATGCTGTGAAAATTTTAGCAGATCTAGTAAGCCGCTGGGATTCGCCGGAGAGAATATCATGGTTTGAAAAATTAAATTCTTATACATTTCATTCGATTATCGAGCAATGGAAACAGGTGGACGAAGAAAAAGTTAGTCAAGATCTTCTGAAAAGTTTTTTCGCAATCCCCTGTGAAACTAGCTTGTGTGATATTTTAGAGCATGTACCGTCTAGTAAATTTAGAAACAACTTTCTTTTGAAGGATATTATTCGTTTATTCCCGTTTCCGGATCAAAAACCTATTTTATACATAGATAAATTCATAACAAAATTTAATAGGATGTTTGTTTCGAATGTCATAGAAATGATCAATGATATCGATCATCAAATTTATCTTGAGAAAAATCATGATGAGTTGTTGCTAAAAAAATACCTTTGGTTTAAGGATTTGCTCAGATATATAGAGCAAAAATATCCTAAATGTTGTAAGTCATAACATTTTAAGTTGCCATGGATTCACCCATGGCAACTTTTATGTTATAATTAAATCAAAATAATTGATTAATTATGGAAAAATTATGGCAAAAAGTGCAAAAAAAATCGGGCTGGCTTTAAGCGGCGGGGGAGTGATGGGTATGGCGCACGTTGGTGTGCTCAAAGAATTGCTAAAACATAAAATTAAAATTGATGCTATTTGCGGTACTTCGGCAGGCGCTTTAATAGGATTATTGTTTGCCATCGGCGGGGTGGAAAAAATTGAGTCCTTTGTCGCCTACCTTGATGGCGCAGGAGTTTTTAGAAAAAAATTTATTTTTCCCGGCGACATTTTTAAAATTGTTCGCACAGCTTTGGAAAAATATTTAGGTGCCAAGGATTTTAAAGAATTAAAAATTCCCTTTAGCTGCGTGGCCACAGATTTGCAAAAGGCAGTACCAGTATTATTGTCCAAAGGCAATGTTATTGACGCGGTGATGGCTTCGGCTGCTTACCCGGGGGTTTTCCCCACTGTTAACATTGAAGGCAGAAGTTTAGTTGACGGAGGAATCACCAAAAATTTACCCGCAACATATTTAAAAGAAATGGGTATGGATTTCGTCATTGGCTCATCACTACATTATATTGCCAAAGAAGACCAATCATACGAAAGCGGTTTTTGGAGCGTCAACAGATTTAAAATTATGTCCAGAGCTCTGGATATTATGCAGGCACACTTGATGGAAATGGATTTAAAAACCTGTGATTTCGCTTTTACGCCCCCCATGTCTAGTTTTAAATGGTATGAGTTTACCAAGTTAGTTCATATGCAAAAAATTGGTGAAGATTACGCCAGTAAAAATATTGGCAAACTATTGTTGGCACTCAAAAATAAATAATTTAAGAGTTATTTGTAATACGAACGTATTTTGTATATTTTATGAAAATAAATACATCTATTAAGAAACCTGAACTAATAGCTCCAGCCGGAGATTTAGTCAGATTAAAACAGGCGTTTTTATTTGGTGCAGATGCAGTTTATGCCTCGACCCCAAATTTTTCTATGCGTACTCGCGAAATTGGTTTTGATTATCAATCTTTAAAGTTTGGCATTAATTACGCTCACAAACTAGGCAAAAAGGTCTATTTGACCGTCAACACCTATCCTCATTCTTCGGAAATTAAGGATTTTATTAAACACGCTCAAAAAATAATCAAATTAAAACCCGATGCTTTGATAATAGCTGATCCGGGCGTTTTGCAATATTTTCGTGAAAATTCAACGATTCCCTTACACTTATCTACTCAGGCTAATACCACCAACTATTTGACGGCTAATTTTTGGCAAAAATACGGAGTAAAAAGAATTGTTTTGGCCAGAGAATTAAGCTTAGTTGATATCAAATCAATTTCAAAAAAATGTCCCAAACTAAAACTGGAAGCTTTTGTGCATGGAGCCATGTGTATGGCCTATTCCGGTCGTTGCCAGATTTCCAATTACTTTACCGGTCGTGATCCCAATAAAGGTGAATGTATTCAAGCCTGCAGATTTAAATACAAGCTATTTGCCCTAGAAGAAGAAATGCGTCCTGGCGAAAGATTTCCAATTTATGAAGACAGCAATGGAACTTATTTGTTAAATTCTCGCGATCTTTGCATGATTGATCATTTGCCAGAATTAATCGATGCCGGCGTCAGTTCATTCAAGATTGAAGGCCGGCTGAAAGGTATCTATTACCTTTCTATAATTACTCGCGCCTATCGCCAAGCCATTGATCTATTCTGTAAATCTCCCAAACAATACCACAAAAGTAAAAAAGTTTTCCTATCCGAGATATTAAAAACCTCCAGCCGAGGCTTTACCACAGGGTTTTATTTTGGCAAGCCAGATAAATCCACCAACAATTATCGATCTCAACGTGAGTCGGGGGAATATTGTTTTGTTGGTCAAATAATTAAATTCAACCGAAAAACTAAAATAGCCGAGGCTATGGCTGCCAATCGTTTGCGAGTAGGCTCAATAGTCGAAATTGTCACTCCACAAAAAATTTATAAAATTAAACTTACTAAAATTATCCACAAGAAAAAATCAGTTAAAGTGGTCCATGCCAATTATCTTTTTAGCTTTAAATCTATTAACAATTTGCCGATAGGCAGCTTGCTGAGAACTAAGGCTTGCTGATTGTGGTATAATATATATAACTACAAAAAATTAAATTAGGAGGGGCCATGAAAGATGACTTGGTCATTCATGTCAGATACAAAAAAATTCTTTCGGTTATATTAATAATTTTAGCCAGTCTTTCCCTATTGTCCTTTATCTTTTTTAATAATTTAAAAAGTACTGTTGCTAATCCTGAGTTCTATAAAGCCACTTTGAAAAAAGCCGACGTTTACAGTCGGCTGATTAACGATGGCATTCCGGCTATGATTACCGAGACCAAGATATCTGATGATTTGATGACCAATGTTTTGGCCAAGGACGCTATTATCTTTATTATCAAAAAGTCTATTCCGCCAGCCTGGGTCGAGGAGCAAACTAATAATTTAATAGATCAAATTGCCCAAATATTTTCTAAGCCGCAAGACAGCTCTAATGTTAGCTTAAAATTAGAAAAACTAAACGGCTATTTGACACAGGTCAATGACGGAATAATTATTTTAGAGCAAATTATTCCGTCTTGTGCGGATAGCCAAAATGCCGGCAATCTTGCCAAGCAACTGCTA
>JAMDBS010000064.1 GCA_023487325.1 Patescibacteria group bacterium | reverse complement strand
TTTCAACAACGTCTACATGCGACAAATTTAGTAGATAAAGGTATTGAATCGGCAAAAAAAGTTGGTGAAAAACTTAAAAAAGAAGGCGTAGAGGTATTAATTTCTTCGGATCTTAAAAGAGCCAGGCAGACAGCAGAAATTATCGCACAAAAGCTGGAAAAACCTGTCGAAGTAGTTGAACTAGAGGGATTAAGAGAGATCAATGCTGGCACTCTAACAGGTAAAACACAAGAACAAATTAATTTGGAAGGTTCCGACTTTGAGAAAGAAGCCAATAGATTATTTAAAGAAGGAGATATCCGTAAAATAAACTTCCCTGGCGGTGATAGTTTTGAAACTGCTTCGCAAAGAGTTCAAGAAGCCCTTAAAAAAATTATCAGTGATCATGGTGACAAAACCAAAATAGCCATCGTAGCTCATGGTAATATCAATAGAGTAATGTTAAATTTGATGTTTCCGGAAGAATACGACTTTATAAGCCAACTAAATTTGTCGCATGTAGACGTTGTTGAAATTGAGGCGACTGTTGATGAACAGGGTGAACTAAATTTTGGCAAGATGAATGATATTACCATGAGCTACGATGGCGAAGGCAACTATAATAAAATATACTATTGATTAATAAGAAATAAATTTAAAATGATAAAATTATGAAAATATTAATATTACTGCAATTTCCCTTATTTGGTGCCGGTGCTGGCACTTATACCAGAAAACTGGCAGAATTTTTAGCTAAAAATTCTCAAAATAAAGTGGCGGTTGCTTGCGTTGACGCCAAGCCTATTAAAGGTTGTAAAATGTATAATCTTAAGCCTTCCAGTCGAGCTGTTTTCGTCAGCAATCCTGGTTGGACCAATGCCCCAAGATTTTCCACCCTTCCCAGCTCCAAAATAAATTCTATTTATCAATCATATCTCAAACAAATTATTACTGTTGTGGAAGAATTCAAGCCAGATATTATTCATGCAAATCATATTTGTTTTATGTCTTGGGCAGCCAGTTATATCAAGGCACTCTATAAAATTGGCTATGTTATTACTTGTCATGGCAGTGATGTGGAAAATGCCACCATGGATAGACGTTTTGTCCCTTTGGGCAGAGATGCTTTATCGAGAGCTGATAGTATCATTGATGTCAGCGGCCATACTAAAAAATGGATGCTCAAAGTATTTGGCAGAAGGCTGGCTCGTAAAACTCGAGTTATCCCTGGCGGCATCGATGTTAGTAATTATCTAAAACCAATTCCTACTCAAAAAATTGAAAAAAAATATCACTTGGATAATAAAAAGATTATTATTTTTGTAGGACGCCTGATCGCCAACAAGGGCGTAGATTATCTCATTAAGGCTGCCAATAAAATCAAAGGCGAAATCTATATATTCGGCAGCGGCAGCGAAAAAGAAAATTTAGTAAAATATGCCAAAGCGCGCAAAGCTAAAAACGTGCATTTTATGGGTTATTTTGGCAAAGAATATATTGATGAACTCAGACAATTTTACCGCCGTGCCAATGTGGTGGTAGTGCCTTCTGTTTGGGACGAGCCGCTGGGTTTGGTAGTTTTGGAAGCAATGGTTTGTGGTACGCCAGTAGTAGCTACCAAAAAAGGCGGTATTCCTCTAGCTATTAAAGATAATTATAATGGTCTTTTGATACGGGCAAGATCAGCCAAGGCTATTAGTTATGCAGTCAATAAAATATTAAAAGACCCAATACTTGCAGATAAATTGGGCGCCAATGCTTTGCAGACTGTAGATGAAAAATTTGATTGGCGCGATTTAGCCAAAAAAATTGAAGATATATATATAAAAGTAATCGAAAAAAATTCGCTGGAAAAACAAGTCCGTTTCCCGGCCGGCCTAACCCAACGCGACATAGATCGGGAGAAAAGAGAATTGAAGAAAAAGCTGGGGCATATATAAATAAATTTAAATTGGCGTATTTTGGAGTTGTAATTATGGAATTGCCAAGTTTCAACAAACAGGAATTTGCCAGCAGGGACTTGGAGCAAAAAGAACTTTGGGGGAAACTTAAATTCAACGAAATTATTGTTTTTGGGCAAGGTCCGGTCAAACCAGTTCTTTTGCAAGATGAATTATCTGATGAGCAAAAAAAACAATGGGATGAATTTAAAACTAATCCAGTGGAAAAAAATGAGCCAGATTTTAGAGTATTGGAGGGCGATTTTGCCGAGAGAATAAAGGGGATTGACAGCCAAGAAGATTTAGAAAAAGAAAGAGAAAAATTACAACGGACAGGCAGATTATCATTAAATAGGTGGTGTCGCTCCAACGCTTTGGCTTCAGGATTGACACTTTATTTAGGACTGACTGACAAAGTGATATTATCTGGAGGGAAAACCATTCCAGCTTGGGCCAAAAATACTTTGCCAAAAGAAAGAATAGAAAATTGGCCTTCAGAAGCAGAAATGATGAAGGATGTTATTATCAAAAGATACGGCAAAATTTTCCAGGAAAAATATGGCAAATCTATTGAAGGCAGTATTGTTGTAGAAGATGCTTCAACCAATACTTTGGAAAATTTGGCTTACACTTTAAATAACGACCCCGATATACTCAAAAAAGATAATAAAGATAATAAAGTGGGACTTTTGGGAGCCGATTTTCATTTGCGAAGAATTGCCATTTTGGCAAAAATATTTGGAATTCAGCAAGCACCCAGAGGGGAGCTTTCTGCACAGGAGATTTTGCGAGAGCGTGCCCAATTAAGCAATAAAGAAAACTACAATAAAATGATGGAGTATTTAAAAAATGCCCTAGATAATGCTGATTTGAGAAATAGAATTTTAGGGGAGGAAAGATGGGAGAGAGGACTAATTGATGAAAATTACATTGCTTATTGGTTAGGATACCTTGGAAAAGTCAAAGATCCAAAAGTGCTTAAGCAGGTGATTATTTGTCTAAAAAATCCTAAGTGGGTAAACGAAGCTCGTGGGGTATTTCAGAAAATTAATTTAGATTTTGATAAATTATCTGAGCAAGATCTAGAAAATTTGCCTGAAGAGGAATTTACCAATCTCGCCGAAAAAATAAATATTATTTCCCAGCCCAAAGATAAAGGCGGCCTCAGAGAAATGCCGCCGGCAATCAAATGAGTCATATTAACATGAGGAATATTATGAAAATACTTTTTACTTCACCTCTAAAAAGATCAATCACACCAACTATTACAGCCTCTCGGCCAAGAGTAATTTATGATTTAATTACTGGGCTGGTAAAAAAAGGTCATAAAATTTCAATTTTAGCAGCCGGTGATACTGACATCCCCGGAGTAAAAGTTGTTCCAGTTATTCCCAAATCTTGGGTCAATCTGCCTGCACCGGAAAATGAATTTTACCGAGACACATCTACACTCACCAAAATGGCTAAAATGATGGAAAAGGTATCGTCAGAATTCGACTTAATCCACAATCATTGCTACCCGGAATATATCAATCTATTGGTAGCAGAAAATATCAAAAAACCAATTGTCACCACAGTGCATGCGCAGATGACAGAAGAATTGGATGATGTTTTGAGCACATTCAATAATGTCAAAAATTCCTATCTTATTTCAATTTCCCAAGCGCACAAAAGTTTAGCCAAGAGTGCGAAAATATTTCGAGTTGTCTACAACGGTATAGATACTAATTTATACAAATTTGAAGCAAAAAAAGATGATTATCTATTGTGGGTAGGGCGTCTCGGCAAAGCCAAAGACAAAGCAGGTAAATTTATTGATGCTAAAGGCGTGCGCTGGGCAATTCAACTGGCCCAGAAAACCAATTCTCATCTTAAAATGGTCGGCAATGTTGAAGATATAGAATTTTACAATAGGGATGTCAAGCCGCATTTATCGGATAAAATTCAGTGGGCTTGCCCAATTTCCAAGGAACAGCCATTATCCAAGATGGAAATCGTCAAGCTTATGCAAAAAGCCAAAGCCTATCTTATGCCTATAAATTGGTTTGAACCGTTTGGTTTGGTCATGGCTGAAGCCGGAAGCTGCGGCACGCCGGTGATTGGTTTTGATCGAGGGTCAGTGCGTGAATTAATCAAAAATGGCAAAACCGGTCTTGTAGTTAACCCCAAAGAGGGAATCACTGGTTTGGTTAAAGCACTCGAAAAAATAGATCAAATCAAACCAGAAGATTGCCGTGCCCATATCGAAAAAAACTTTAGCCTAGACGCCACAGTCAATAACTATGAAAAATTATACAAAGATATTTTAGGAAGGAAATAGTCATATGAAAAAAATTGCCTTGATGCATTATGCCTATCCTCCAAATGTTGGAGGCGTTGAGCTGCTTTTGAGAGAGCAGGCAAGAATTTTAGATAACTTAGGCTATCATGTTACAATAATCACCGGCAATGGCAGAAATGATGATCCTAATATTGATTTGTTTGAAGTTGAAGAAATCCAATCGATTTTAAGATTTAATCCGAATCTTTATGAAAAAATTGTGGTTAAGGGAATAGTTAATAAAGAATTCTTTTCGTTGGTGAATTCTATTAGAAATAAGATAGAAAAATATCTTGATAAACAAGATGTGATAATAATCCACAATATACTAACCTTAATCCACAACCTTCCTTTATCTTATTTTCTAAAAGATTATATCAAAAGAAATCCACAAAAAAAATATATTATTTGGGTACATGACCAAACATTCATAGATAAAGGGGCAATTTTAGAGAGAAAAGAAGGTGTCAACCTAAGCGATCAAACTAGAAAAATTCTTTTTGAACCAGTAAAAAACGCAAGCTACGTGGTGATTTCCAATGCTCTTAAAGATTTATTTTGCAAAGTAATGAAAATGCCGAAAAATAAAGTTCAGGTCATCCCCAATGGAGTTAATGTGAAAGATTTTCTAGAAATAGATGATCCAGTTTGGAAATTTTCTAAACAATTTAATCTATTGTCGAGATACCCGATTATCCTTTCCCCAGTAAACATACTTGAGAGAAAAAATATTGAATATTGCATTGAGATTGTTGCTAAGTTAACTAAGAAATATCCCGAAATTGCTTACATCATATCTGGCCAGCCCTCGAAACATAGAAACACCCAAAAATATCTAGAAAAAATCAATTTATTAATTGCAAAATACAATCTTGAAAATAACGTATTTTTTGCAACAAAATTAATGAATAAATCACTTTCAAACAATGATGTAAGCAATTTCG
>JAMDBS010000090.1:3145-5248 GCA_023487325.1 Patescibacteria group bacterium | reverse complement strand
AAGACCAAGAAAAATGAAAAAAAATTCCGGATGGATTTGGCTAAATGAAGGTAAGGCAAAAGGGATTTTGATCGGTGGCTGTCTTGCCTCGTTAATGCATCTACGTGGCACAAAATATTGGCCAAATTTTCAAAATGCCATTCTTTTTTGGGAAATTTCAGAAAGCGATTCTAGTATTTTTAGGGGTAAGCCAGTTAGTCTTGTTGATAGCCATCTTACAGATCTTGAAAATTCAGGAGTCTTTAAGAAAATTAGCGGTATGATAGTAGGCAGACCGTACCGTTATTCTAGGGAGATGGAAAGAAAACTTATTAATTTAATAAAAGAAAAAACAAAAAAATACAATTTTCCAATACTTTATAGGGTCGATTTTGGTCATACAGATCCGATGATAACTTTACCAATAGGCGTAACAATCAACCCTTAACTCTGACAAAAACATTTTTGAAATAAATGAAGCGGGAGTGAAATAATTTACAATGATTTGTGAGAATAAACCTACAGGATTACATATTCTTGGTAAGATTTACACTAAAAAAGTAGATTTGCTTAATGACAGTTCTAAAATTCAGAAAAATATTGCAGAAATAATTAAAAAAAATAAACTAGAAGATTTACACTCTTATTATTATAATTTTCCTCAGGAAGGTTTTACGGGGATAATTTGTCTTTCAGAGTCACACATAGCCTTACATACTTGGCCAGAGTATAATTGTGTGACCCTTGATGTTTTTATTTGTAATTACAGCCGCGACAATACTCAAACATGTCGTCATATATTCGATTCAATTGTTAACCTTTTTGAACCATATAAGGTTTTTAAGGTAGAAAAAAAACGTTGAGTTGATATGGATGATTTAATAACTAAATTAGTTGATTTATTGTCGCGACATAATTTTAAAAACAACCAAACAGAAAAGGAGTATTGGGAAAGATTTTGGCTGGGTCAAAAAGATTATTTTATTAAAAACAAAGAGATACTTGAGATTAATGATCCATGGGATTTTAACTGCAATCTAGCTTTGCATAATCACTACAAAAGTATTATTAAAAATATCAAAAACAAGAGTTTCTTAGAGTGTGGTACTGGCAGTGGGTTTGAAAGTTGTCTTATTTCAAAAGATGGCGGGAATGTTAGTATTATTGATTATACTAATGCATCGATAAATTATGCCAAAATAGTTGCATCGAGAACTGGTCAAAATGTTAAGATGAAGTTTATTCTTAAAGATTTTCTACAATACAAACCCAAGGAAAAATTTGACGTTGTCTGGAATTGTGGTGTAATAGAACATTATGATGAAAAAAATGCAGTCATTTTAATAAAAAAAATGAAGTATTTGACAAAATCCGGTGGTAGGGTATTAATCACTATCCCGAATCTGCTCTCTCCGCAGTCGCTTTATTGGTCTATTTTTTTTGGGAAGGGAAGTGAAAAATATTTTAGTCATCGTAGCTTGAAAAGAACCATGGAACAAGCTGGCTTAACCAATGTAAAAATTACGAATTTCCATTATTGGCTACCATCATTTTTCCCATATACTTGGGCGATAAAAACGAGTCAAGTCAAACTAATTAATAACCAAAAAATTTTAACTTGGTTATTCACAGGAGTAGGATATGTCAATTAGCGAGAAAGATGTTGCTAAAATGTCTTATGTAGATTTAATGGCTTTCTTGAGTGAAGTTAACCGTCCCCCAGGAGGCAAAAATTCCATTAGGCAGCTAGTAATTAATACGTTTATTGATCGTAACTCATTGGTTTTAGATGTGGGTTGCAACACTGGATATTGTGCTTTTGAAATCGCCCATCTAACAAAATGTAAAGTTGTGGGCGTTGATTTGAGCCAGTCAATGATTGAAGAGGCCAATAGAAATAAATTAGCTGACAAAATTAGCGTAAATCTGGTTAAATTTCAAGTTGCAGATGCGATGAAGCTGCCATTTAAAAATAATACATTCGATTTAGTCATGTCTGGCGGGTCAACAGTTTTCGTTGATAATATTGAAAATGCTATTAAAGAGTATAAAAGAGTGGTCAAAGACTGGGGGTTTATTGGAGATATTAACTTTTTCTATCATAGGCATGTATATAGAAAAAAT
>JAMDBS010000090.1:0-3135 GCA_023487325.1 Patescibacteria group bacterium | reverse complement strand
CCTGCTTTGGTCTTTTTCTCAATCTTTATGCAAAAGCTGGCTTAGAATTTTATTATTGTTATGAAGGCAAAACCAAAGTCGCTAGTTCAATCGAAATAAAAAAATATTGTGAAGAGATGATCAAGAGCAAAAAATTAGATAAGAAAATCGAAAAATTAATTGTTAATCGACTAATTAATATAATGACTTTATTTAATGAGAATCAAAAATATCTATCTTACGGGGTTTTTGTTCTGAGAAAAAGACCAAAGCAGGAGCAAATTACACTTTTTGGGTTATAAAAAAGGAGACCCATGGAGGGTCTCTTTTTTGTTTGTTAGTTTTTTCAAGGTTTACGCTGGCTCATCTCTTTTTGCTTTTGAAGTCTTTGTCGGAAATCACTCTCATCAATCGGTATACCTCTGTGCGAAGCAATTTCCTTAGTGAGCTCAAAGTTAAACCCCAAAGTGTCATGTAAGTAGAAGGCCTGTTCACCGGGGATACCGGAAGGAAATGAACTGATAATTTTTTCAAATTCCTTCAAACCGCGCGAAAGTGTCTTAGAGAAATTGGCCATTTCATTCTCAATAACTTTCTTGATGGCAGCTTCTTTGATTGCCATCTCCGGGTAGAAATCCTTGTATATTTCAACAATTGTTGATACCGCGGTGAGCAATTGGTCGATGGTTACCATCTTAATCGATGAATGCAGGAGTGTTCGTCTAAGCAGACGACGTAAAACATATTCCCTTTTCGTATTCGAAGGATATATTCCGTCTGTGATCAGAAAAACTGAACATCGTAGGTGATCGGTAATAATTCTGATGGACCGATCATTGCTGGTCAAATGATTGGTAGCTGTAATTACGTCAGTAATCGACTGCAACAAATCAGTTTCATAGATGGAGTCCTTGCCTTGTAGGATAAAGGCGAAGCGGTCTAAGCCCGCTCCAGCGTCAACGCTGCGCATTTTCAGTTGCGTAAGGGTCTTATTTTCATGCATATAGTACTGCATAAAAACGCCAGGATTCCATATTTCTATGAAGCGTCCGCAATTGCAGTCTGGCCCACAGCTCATTTTACCGCAACCAAATTTTTTACCTCTGTCAAAGAAGACTTCGGTGCATGGCCCGCATGGGCCGGTTGTACCGGCTGGCCCCCAAAAATTAGATTCAGCGCCTAAGGGAATAATCCTTTCATTTGGGATGTATTGGGACCAAATGATTTTAGACTCATTGTCGGCGGGCACAGTTGGAAGCAGAGCGTCGCCTTTGTAAAAAGTAGCGTATATGTTGTTGGTATCAAATCCGAAAACATCGGCAATCAAGTGCCAGGCTAAGCAAATAGCCTCTTCTTTGAAATAATTGCCGATTGACCAGTTTCCCATCATTTCAAAAAAAGTAAGATGATGAGGGTCGCCAACGGTTTCGATGTCATTAGTCCTGACGCATTTTTGTATATTACATAGCCGCTGAGCTGGCGGGATTGTTTCCCCGGTAAAATAAGGTTTCAGTGGAGCCATCCCAGAGTTAATCAACAATAGGGTAGGATCGTTATTTGGTACCAGAGAAGCGCTCTGAATCAGTAAATGGCCGTTTTTCTGGAAGTATTCGAGGAATAGTTTTCGAATCTCGAAACTTTTCATTTTTGTCTCTCCCTTCTGGCTATTGTCATGATACTAGGTGAAATCCCATAAGTCTGATGAATGTGATCGATCGATAACTCCGAATGCTGATGAGCGATTTTTTTTGCAGTTTGAAGTATGGTTTGCATTGCAACAACCTCTTTTTCGATAATAGCTCTGACTTTTTTGCTAGACTGGTCAGTATAACTTCCGGTAGTCGAAAAAAGGATATCAACCAACCGAGCGAAATTAAAATCAGAGTACGCCAGCAGCCAAATATCGGTAATAAGTTTTCTTATCATTTTTCTTAGGATATAACCACTTGATTTATTACTCGGTTCAATTCCTTCGTTGGAAAGAATAAAAATAGACAAAAGATGGTCTGTTATTGTGCGAATAATACTCTTATTCGGTTGATAGCCACCGCTATTTAAATAATCACTTATGGCAATTGTGATTGGCTTAATCGTGTCAATATTGTAACAATCGCAGTTATTGATTGCGGCAGCTAATCTTTCAACTCCAACCCCCAATTCAACACCGGGATTGGCAATAGGGGTGATTTTCCCATCTTCTTTTCGACCGAAGACATGTATTAAATTAAGTAGTTCTATAAACTGCTCATGGTCTGTTTCCATTTCTGAGATGGAATAAGGGATTTTATCTTTGGCAATTACAACTGTGTACCCTTTACCAGTTAGGCCATTATGGCCAAAATCCCATTCCTGCCAGAAAACGCTGTTTTTTTCCAGGACGAATGTTTGGCTGGATGGTATTTGGTTGTGTTGCAAAGCCTTAAGATAAATAGCCTCTGGCGGAGTAACAAAATAGCACTTATTTCGTTTAAAACCGAAGAGATCAAGCATTTCTATGAGATAGCTCACACTATCGACGAGATTGCTATTAAATAAGCCACTGCCGAACTTTCCGTAAACGATATACTTAAAAAATTGAAATTATATAGCGACTACTCAAAAGATAAAAACGTTTCTCAAATCATTAAAAAGCTGCACAAAACCCCTCATGCGCCAGATGTAATTAAAAATTTTATCAAGAAATGATTTTGTGTTTATGCGTGTATTGGCTAAGCATGATGTTATCAGCAAAAAGCATGTTGACAATACCCCCGTTATGTGTCATTATATAAGGCTAATACGAACATTAATAATTTATGGAGGTGAAAAGAAGTGGCACAATACCCAGGTATGCTTGTGCACGATATTAAGTCCGCTCTTTTGAATTTTCACAGAGATAAATTCAAAGTATTTTCGTCTTTCCCATTACTTAGCAGCGACAGAACAGTAATGTTTACTAATGCCACAATAACCCCTTTTAAGGATATGTTCCTCGGTATTATCCCAGCAGAAAATTATGCCATAGTTCAACAATGTTTCCGTTATGGAGGCACAACCGAAATTGATTGCTTTGGCAACAACCCTTACTCGCTTACCGCTTTCGAAATGTTCGGCAGTGGCTTATTTAATAGCAATCTCGTCGATAGTGTGAGCTATCTCATAGAAATGCTTGATCTC
>JAMDBS010000153.1 GCA_023487325.1 Patescibacteria group bacterium | reverse complement strand
CTAGTTACATGGTTAATTAGTTAATTGGTTACCTTGTTTATATGTTTAAATGTTTAAATGAAAAAAATTGTTATTTGTGAGGGCGTATGAAAATTACCAAGGCAGTAATTCCTGCGGCTGGTTTTGGCACCAGATTCTTGCCGGTCACCAAAGCTGTGCCCAAAGAACTGCTACCTATCGTCAATAAACCTGCTATTAGCTATGTAGTTGAAGAAGTAGTTAATTCCGGCATCAAGGATATTATTATTGTGCTGACTCCTCAAAAACAAGCTATCAAAACCCTTTTTGGACAAAATTTAGAACTGGAAAATTTTTTAGAAAAATTCGGTAAACTTGACCAGCTTGAAGAAGTCCGGGCTTTGGCAAAAATGGCTAATTTTACTTTTGTCAATCAGCAAGGCCCCTATGGTAATGCCACACCTGTACTTTCGGCCAGAGAATATGTCAAAAATGAGGCTTTTGCGGTTGTCTGGGGCGACGAATTTATTTATTCTAACCCACCTCGCCTGAAGCAAACCATAGAAGCTTTCGAAAAATATCAAAAACCAGTCATCTCGGCAGTCAGAATTACCAACAAAGCCGATGTTTCCCGCTATGGCATTGCCGATATTGAACCAGTTGAGGGCAATGTTTTTAAAATTAAAAAAATCGTGGAAAAACCCAAACCCGAAGAAGCGCCATCAAATCTTGCCGCCCATGGCGCCTATATTTTACCACCAGAGATATTTCAAATTTTAGACAAACTGCAAACCGGTAAAAGCGGGGAATTATGGTTGGTGGACGCCATCACTGAGCTAATGAAAACCACCGATGTCTATGCCTGCGAGATTGAAAATGGTAAATATTATGACACTGGCAACAAACTGGAATATTTAAAGACCAATCTTGATTTTGCACTTCGGGACCCAGACATCGCTGAGGGATTGAAAGAATATATAAGAAGTTTGAAAATATAAATATAAAGGCCGCGCCCGCAACGCCAGCAAGACAGAGAAGCTGGCTTGCGTGGCGGGCGGGGGGGATATTTTGAAAAAATTTAAAGCACTCGTTCTAACTTTGTTAGCAATCTTTATCCTAACAACTTTTTCAGGTTGTTCTTTGTTCCCAGGCTCACAAACCGCTTCAGGACCCAAACAAACCATTACTATTTGGCAGCTTTTTGATAACAAAGAGGTATTTGATCCCATTATCCAAGACTACATCTCCAACAAAAAATCAGAAATTAACGTGGACGTTGTTTATATTAAAAAGGACTACAACGAATATATTAATGAAACTGTCAATGCCTTAGCGGCCGGCAAAGGACCGGATATTTGGATGATTAGAAATGATTGGATGCCTAGAGAATACGATAAATTGAAACCTATGCCCGATACTTTAATGACAGTTGAGCAATACAAACAAAAATATCCCGATGTAGCTGTTAATGATAATGTGATTGATGGCAAAATTTATGGCATTCCATGGAGCATCGATACTTTAGTTTTGTATTACAACACTAATATTTTCCAAAAAACCAGGGATGAACTAATTAATAACAAATCTCTCTTATCGACAGATAGCGCGTTAATTGATGGCCCTCTTGATTGGGAAGAATTTATTAAAGATATCAAACTTCTTACTATCAAAAATGGCAACACCATTTCAAGAGCTGGTGCAGCTTTGGGTACCTCTAAAAATGTAGACAGATCGGAAGATATTTTAAGCGCTCTAATGCTTCAGAATAGCACTAAAATGGTTTCTGACGATAAAAAAAGTGCCACCTTTAATTTACCTATTTCCAAACAGTCTGGTGAGCCCTATTATGCCGGCACCAAAGCTTTGGAATTTTATACTGCTTTTTCCAACCCCACCAAAGAAGCTTATACATGGAATGACTCAATGCCTAACTCAGTACAAGCTTTTATTGATGGCAAGGTTGCTATGATGATCAATTATGGCTATATTAGAGACACCCTTTATAACCAAGCGCCAACCTTAAAATATGACATTGCTCCATTGCCTCAGATTAAAGATGCGACCACAGCAGTTGATTATGCTTCTTATTGGGTGGAAACTGTCACTAACAATTCCAAAAATCCTGCTTTGGCCTGGGACTTTATTAATTACGTTAGCAAGAACAAAACCCAAAATTATTCCCAAAGCACCAAAAGACCCCTTCCTTTTCGTCCAGACACCGGCTTTGTGCCTACAACAAAAGATCGCGTTAAACAAAAAAATAGCGTTTTTCTTTTCCAATTAACTTCAGCCCAAGATTGGTATAAAGGTCAATACCCGCAAAATGTTGATACCATATTTCAACAAATGATTACTAATGTTGTTGGCGGGCAGCCTCTGCAAAATACCATTGATGCCGCCGCCAGCGACGTCACCACTTTGCTGAGAAAGTAGGATATGATCAAATTAATGATTATTATCATTACCAACTTGTTTTTGTTTGGCAGTTGTTTCGCAGCCAGTGCACCTTCGCCAACACAAAGCCAAGGTTTTAGATTAACAAACCCAACAAGATTTTTGGACTTATCGGCATTTTTGAATAATATCCCTTTGGTTATGCAAAGTTTTGCCGGGGTGATTTTTATTGTTATGCTGCTAATCGGCGGCATCCAATATATGACTTCCGGAGGCAATCAACAGACATCTGAAACCGCCAAAAAAACTTTAATTTTCAGTTTAGTAGGCATTATTGTCGTAGCTTTGAGTTTCCCTGTGGTTAGTTTTTTGCAGGAGCGGGTTTTTAAAGAATCTACGCCACAAAATGTGACTGCGACTACCAGCACAACTTCATCGCCAACTTTAACATTAACCGGAACATATACTGTTTATCCTGATAATTTTCAAGGGCCATTATCTGCTAATAGTGTTCGCCTGCAAAATGTTTATCCTAATGATTATCCCGGCGCTTTGCCTGCTGGAGCAATTTATTTAAAACAAGTTGGCAAATTTGTGGATATGGCTGGCAACCCCACTAGCGCCCCAAGCTTCATCCCGACATCAACCGATATCCCCAATGATCAAAGTGATTCTTCGAATTTACCTGTCCCATTGTAAAATAAGGATTATATGAAAAATATTAAATCAAAAATTTCTCTTATCGGCATTGGTCTTTGTTTACCAATCCTGTTAAGTGGCTGCTCCCTTTGGAGTGTGTTGGGGATTACCGATCCTACCGCCATTACCAGCGACGACATTGCCCGAATTGTCTGGAAGGCCGTGGTTTTTGCTGGTGGCATTTTTGGCACTATAGCAGTTATTATGTTAATATATGGCGGTATTCAATACATGACTGCCATGGGCAATGAGCAGAATATGGAAAAAGCTAAAAACACCATTCTTTGGACAGTTGTGGCTTTAGTTATTGTCACCTTGGCCGGCTTGTTTATCTCATATTTGATGAATAATATTTTAGGTGTCACTTGGGCGCCAAAAACTTGATTTTTACTTTTTTTAAAAAACTTGCTATAATATTAAAAAGGCCGTTTAGCCATTAAAAATATTTAAATTAATTGGAGGAATATGAAAAAGCTAATGAAAAATACCCTTTGGGGTATACCAGTTTCTATGCTTTATTTAGGTCTTGCTAAAGCTCAGGCATTTGGATCGGGTAATTTTTCTCAAAATTTCAAAAACATCTACAACTGGATTGTTGGTCTTGCTGGCTTAATCTTCGTAGTAATGTTTCTAATCGGCGGTATCCAATACCTAACTTCTGCTGGCAACGAAGAAGCTTCAACCAAAGCTAAAAAGCTTTTAATTGATGCTGTCATTGGTATCGTAGTCGTAGCCATTGCTTATGTGGCTGGTTCTTGGGTTCTTACACAGCTCGGTATCACCGGTGGTGGTAGTATTCCAGTTCCTGTTCAGTAATACGCGCAATCATGTCCATTTTAGTTTATATAAGAAAAACCTCGCCTTGTACAAGGCGAGGTTTTGATTTAAGCAAGAATGCTACTTTTTTGAAGGGTTATATTTTATCATTTTGTACCCCTCAACCGTGCCTGGCAGAAATGAGGTCGGCACATTGCCGCCTATAACTTTAACCTCATAAACCAGGCCACCAAATCTAGGCGCCGGTGAGGAAGAAATTACCTCCACCACCGCCCAAGGTTCAGCTGTTTTGACTGATACGATAATCCATCTGCTTCCTAACTTGGCAGGCTTGTTAAAAAACAGAATGGGCCTCTCGCCATTCCCACCGGCAGCAATCAGGTCATTGGTCATCTGCCAGAAAGTTTTTACTGGGTCTGCCGGCAATACCGGCCCGGAAGGGTTCTGGGCTAAGGATGAAACGGCTGCTGGCTGATAGCTGGGTAAGAAGTCGGAAACCAATGAATTTGCAATCTTGGTCAGGGCATTAACCGCCGCTTTTGACGACGAAGTTCCCCAAATAATATTAACAAATTCACTGCCAATAAGGTTGACGGACTCGCTATCTACCCCCTCAAACACAACCGGGCTCCCACTAAGTGGCCAAACCGTGGTTGAGGTTGCAACGTCAACTAGTTCAGCCGATAAAGTAAGTTTGTAATCGGACCCGCCATGACCAACACCATACTGGCGCCCATCAATTTTAAACGGAACTGCAATTGCACCTGCCGATGATAGACCATAGCTCCTTATACAGATATTCAGAAGCAGCTCCGCTCCAACAGTTTTGCCTTTCCTGGCAACCGTCGCCGGGTCCATTCTGCCAGTACTAAGCAAATCTTGCTCAGTCCAGGTCTCCTGCCTTAAGTTGCGGTTAGGTATTTGGAATTTTTCCGTCTTGGACAAAATTCCGTTGGCTAATTGAATTATGTCATCGATGGGCCTATTTGTGCCCCAACCAGACCAATCCTTATTTGGTCTGACATCGAAAACAATCACCGCCACTCGTGGCTTCTCGGCCGCGAATGCCGGCGAAAAAATACCTACGGCGATAACCATCGCCAAAAATACGATCACGAGTGTTCGCATGTACGAACACCTCCTTTTTAATATTCTCGCTCAATTAACCTATAAATATAGCATAGAAAAACCCTTTTGTCAACCCAGTAGAGCTACTTTGACATAAAAAATCAAAGTTGCGATGTGCAACAATGATTTATTTTCTAAAGATAACCATGTTATATATTAAACTAGCTAGTCTAGTTGATTTTTTCTTAAGCAACAAGTCAAAGTGATTCTACTGGGTCAAGGGCGATATGCGATTATCGGCTCCAGCAATGAGTACGGCTGAGATATTTTCTGTTTTTATCTGAGAACTTGGGAGAATTTT
>JAMDBS010000056.1 GCA_023487325.1 Patescibacteria group bacterium | reverse complement strand
TTGGGGCAATCCGGTGAAGAAATCGCCAAGAACTATTTGGCTGATAAGAACTACAAAATAGTTGGACAAAATATTCGCTTGAAAATGGGGGAAATTGATTTACTCGCCTTAGATGGCGATTTTTTAGTATTGGTGGAAGTAAAAACTAAAACCAGCTTTGCTCAAGGACTGCCTGAAGAAAAAGTAGATTATTTCAAACAAAAAAAGCTGCGGCTTTTGGCCCGCGCTCTCGCGCAAAATTATCCCGACAAATCTATTCGCATCGACGTAGTGGCCGTGGATATGTCAGGCGATGAGCCTAAAATCAACCATGTCGTCAATGCGGTTGAAGAAATCTAAGTAATTAAATTAAAAATACCACCAAGTAATCTGGTGGTATTGCAATATCATTAATAGTTAATAACCTTTTCTGGTGACAAACTCTGTTCTTTCGCCAGTTTTTTCATCAATAATCACTATCACATCAATTGTTAACTTTTTGCTTTTAGGGACCTCTAAAAGATAAGTGACGACTATCTTATCACCAGATCGTCCGACTGTCTTAATAGATTTCCAGGGTATTCCGTATTTTCGATCGAATTTTTCAGCACTTAAAATCACGGCCCTACTGATAACAGCCAATTCTTCTGGAGATAGTTCCTTCAGGAACGTTTTTATTTGCCATTGAGTTTTTCCCCAATCCTCAAAGGAATATCCAGTTTCTCCGGGAAAAATTGTTTGAAGTTTGTGATTTTTATCTCGATAAGACTTATCAGAAAAAAAATCGTCACCTTTTAATTTGTTGGGTAGTCGTTTTTGGAAGCTTGCCAAAAAATCTTCTGCATTTTTCTTTTCCTTCGGAGTAATTTTTTCCAGAGTGAAACCAGAATTCTCTAGTTCGTTAGAATAATAGTCATCTGGATTAAAGGTTTTTTGCTGTGCCAAATAAAAATCTTCAAATTTTCTCTTCCTAGGATCCTGAGATGAATCTTTGATAGTATCAGTAATTGAAGGTGGGGTTGGCGGAAGTTGGCTATATTGTTCAGGAGCTTTAGGTTCTTGACCTGCTGGCATAATCTACCTCCTATAATAAATTCCGAAATTATGAATTTATCATAACTGTTTTAGTGAAATTTGTAAAGAAAAACAGAGAAGTATTAGCTTGTTAGAGTGTCAGAAAAGTGATAATATGTAATTAACATAAAGCAATTTTCTGTTTTCATTTTTCAATTTTCAATGAATTTTCATTTATTTAATTTATAAGCCATGCTACATAATACATAATACTTTATACATTATACGTAATACTTGATACATTTCCCAATAAGGAGGTTTCCTGAATAAACGCTGGTTTGCTACAAGACTTTTGCCCATCTTTTTAGTTGTCATCTTAGTCCTCGGAGGCGTAGTTTACGCTGTGCCTTCTTTTCGGGCTAAATTCACCGGTTTTTTAAAATATTTCGGCCCCAAAGCAGAAACCGGCTGCACTACTTTGGAATGCACCAATGCTTTAATTTCTTCTTCCGCTACGCCCACGACTGCCCCTCCTTCTCCCGATGAAAATGATTGGCAATGCGGATACTCGCCCAATAATGGCCGAAATAATTCAAGAAATATCAATAAAGAATTTAAAAATTATCGATTTGATAAAGTAATTATTGGTGGATGGATAATTAATACATATAGATTTTTATATCCTGCCTGTCAGGCAGGTGTAACCCCGGAACAGTATATTAGAAGTGGCGTAGCTTATCCTTGTACAGTAAGCGGCGGTTATGAAAATTCTGAAGAGACCGTCAGTCAGTTTACTTACTTTCCTCAAGATTTAGTTCAGATTGATAATATTGATATTTTGGAAAAAAATAAATGCCAGATTCTAATAAAAAATTCTGAAACTTATTCCCTTAAAATTTCTTCGGATGGCGGAACACAAAGCGTTATTCCCGAACGAATGCCTAGAATGCCTCAAGGTAGCCTTTTGGAACATGACCATGTCGGCGATCAAATTAATTTTAAATTTTCCCAATCCGGACTTTATGACATTTTAGCCACATTTTTTAATCAAGCTCAAATAGGCGTAAAAATTAATGCCACAAAACTGGGTTTCAAACTCAATGATGTGACTCAAGCTAACCAAGCCCAAGAAATTACCCTAGGTCAAAATTCCTCTACTGTTAGGCCGATTCAGAATCTTGGTTCAGCTAATTACACCAATACAGATTACAAAGAATTTGGTGCAGATCGGCCAAATCGCAATGAATATCATATGGGGATTGATATCGATGCCCCTGAAGGTACCCCAGTTAAGGCAATTGCCGATGGAGAGATAGTCGGCTATACCGATTTTTATAGAGGAACCAAAATGATTATAGTAAAGCATGCTCTTAATGGTCAGGTATACTATGCTGGTTATGGTGAAGTTAAATCTGGGTCTTTGGAATCATCAGGTATTAATGGTACTCCCACTCAAAATAGTCCTATACACATTTCTGCAGGGCAAGTGATTGGTAAAATTGGTAATGTGGGTGGGGAGGAAACAATGCTACATTTTGAGTTGTACTCAGAGTATCCTGGTCGAGAAGTATGGATGGCTAATGGCCAAAAACCATCGTGGCTTGTAGATCCCACAGCAATTTTAAACCAAGTTTATCAAACTGATAGCGACATATTTACCATTAACGCCCATGAAGAAAAAATTCTCAATCTCCAGCGGGTTATTACTTCCCAATTTACTCTCGATGGTTCTACTGAAACCAAATTCTTTGGAGCCACTGATTATCGCAACGGCGAATTTAATACCTATCTTCATTCTAACCGCTCTTTGGGTGGTACCAAAGTTAAATTAAAATATCTTTCTAATGAACATCCGGATGTTTATCTTTTATCTACCCCTCATACTTCCATTACCGATCTAACTGGACAAACCCATACCAATCTTAATCAGTTGAATCGCAACGACATGAGTTTGACAGAGACAGCTGATTTTAAACTTTCTCCAGACCAATACAAAGAGATTCCCTTCTCCAACCAGGAAGCCTTTATTAAAATCAAAGCTAAAAGCGCAGGCAAATTTAAACTTATCTTCGATGACACTGCCAATACCAACATCGGTCCAGGGGAACAATACAAAGAATTTTTTAAGAGAACACTAACAGTGAACGTGGAAGCAAGCCCATATAGTTTTCAAAATTTGTCAGTTTGCCAACAATCCCAAGGCGGTTGTACTGAAGTAACTGGGGATCCTAAATCAATTAACCCTGATGAAACTTATAAGCTTAAAGCAAAATTGGTGAAAATGAATAATAACGTGGCAGAACCTTTGGCGAATAAGCAAGTTAAAATTGCTATAATTTCAGGAGAGGGTAAAGTAAAATCAGAGGCATCGGACAATAATTTGTTTGACAACTCCAGTAGTACTTATACAACTAATTCCAGCGGCGAAATCTCCATCCCTTTCAAGAATAAAACCGCAGGAGATTTGAAATTGAATTTAGTTTATCAATCTAACAATCAGAACTTAGCCGAATCAAATATTAATTTATCCATTAAGCCTAAATACTCTTTGAGCGTGGAATTAAAAGATGTCACCAGCAGTAACGAGTTACTTAGAGAGTTAGTCACTGATGGTAATTTATTCAATGAAGGTATTTATCAATTAAAAACTAAGTTAACTGTAGCTAATTCTACCAACGCCGATTATCTAAAAGATAAGACTATTGAGCTCAAACAAACAGATGGTATTGGGAAATTAAAAAACTGTTGACGAAAATGAGGATATTTCTAGCAATCCATTTCGTTTAATTACCAATAGTCAAGGGGAAGCTTCTATTAAAGTGACTAAAAAAGAAGATTTACAAAATGTTGCTTCGCCTTGGCCAGTAAAATTAAATCTAGCTTTGGCCGAGAGTGATGTTAAAAAAGATCTGGATTTGAAAATTAATGTGCTTAATATTACTTTAAAATCTTGTCCTATTACTATGCAGGATGGGCAAAACAGTGTAGCTTTCGGAATAATCCCAAGAGTTTTAGCTGCTGGCATTGAAAATGGTGGCACATGTAATTATGAGACGTTGATCCCCTCCCCAGAAAATCCATTATTACAGCCAATTCCATCTGAGGCTACTGTGCAATCAGTAATGGCTAGGATAGCTCAGCAAAGCCAATCGCCTACAGATAATTTCTTTCATGGCGATCAATCAGATATTGCTTCAGGTGATGCAACTATCGAAATTAATAACTTCAAAAACCTTTTTCTAGACTCATCGACAAACAACATTTCTCGTTTGCCGGATATGGAGTTAAAAATTAAACTACCGCTTAGCTTGTCGCAAGGAGAGATAAACCAAATCGTAGGAAATTATAAAATTGGGAGTGCATTGGTAGAGAGTTTAAGGGCTTATAGTTTAGTATCAAGTGGACAGCAGTATCAGTTACCCGAAAAATTGGATATTCCTCTTAAATTTGGTATTAATGGTTCGGAAGTAAATATCAGAATGATTGGAGTTGTTGGTCGCAACGAGCACAACCAAATAATCGCCAGTTTTCCTTTGCAAGCATCTTATAAAATTGATGTGATCTCCGGAGATAAATTTAGTATTACTGTGGGTGGGAATTATATTGGTAGAAGCGCGACTTGTGTCGCGAACATGAGCTGGAATATATTTAGTGGTAGCAATGCTTCAGGAAGGTTTACGGCTTCTTACGATCCTATTTCTGGGATACATAATGAAATGTTAGAAGTAAGCTTATTTACAGGCGGTAACTCTGGCCAATCTTCAACGCCAACTCCTTCGCAAAACACAGGGGGTATAATAGTAGATAGTTTGCCTGATATAAATTACGAACTTACTCTTGGCGACGATCCCAATAATATTATTGAAGGAATATTCAAGACCAAGGATATATTTGATGCAATGCGACGTTCCCATTTACCAGATATGCAACAACCATCCCAAAATAATGGGCCTGTTCAACCAAGATCGTTTGATTCTACGCAAAATAATCCTAATATTAATAACAATATCAATATCACAGATCCTTTAGGAGGGCGTTCGGATTTAGGCAATTTGTTTCCAAGAGACAGCATGGGGAATATTTTTGTTGTCAGTTCTGATTTAGGAAAAAACAAGCCTGATATTTATTTTATTTCTGATAGTAGCAATGATGTTTTGGCAGTGAATCAGAATGATTTGCGGCAAGGTAATGTGCAGAATTTGGTTTTAGAGCCCCAGTTTAATAAAGCCGCCGCTCCCAGCGACCCACAAAAATTAATCGCCGGTGTTAAACCAGCATTAGATCAGAAAAATTCTCAGGATTTCTGCGACCCCAATTTATTTGACTGCAGTATATATCAAAATAAAAATAGACTTTATCCGGTTGTCCCGGTCCTAACCAAATCAGTTGAGAGTCTCACAACTGGTGAAAAGAAAAATTATCAAGAACAATATCTGAATTATGTTGGAGAATATAATACCACCCACAGTAATACTAAA
>JAMDBS010000081.1:5117-5481 GCA_023487325.1 Patescibacteria group bacterium | reverse complement strand
TGATTAGAGCCGCTTTTACATCCGAGGCATTAAATATTGATGAGCTGGAAACAAAACTAAAAACTCCAGCTTCCTTAAGTGTAGGAATAGTTTTTTGATTTACTCCAATATCGATTTGGATTGGCACCGATAAATGGCTGTGATGAAAATTTTTTATCATATCAATAACATTTTCGTCTATATCCACTCCACTGTATCCCACCCGGTCGTTGCCCATAAATTGCACAAAATCTAGTTCAGGTAAAAAAGATTCAATCACCGAAATATCTCCAGAAGGTTTGACGCCCAACCCTATTTCACAGTTTACGCTTTTGACAGTTCTTAAACATTCTTCAATATGATCGGTTGAATCGATGTGTATAAC
>JAMDBS010000081.1:4515-5107 GCA_023487325.1 Patescibacteria group bacterium | reverse complement strand
CCCGCTAGGAATGGCCGATATTTTCACTGCTTTATACTTTTTTATTTTAAAACACGACCCTACCAATCCAATGTGGGAAGAAAGAGATAGACTTGTCCTTTCAAATGGTCATATTTGCCCAGTATATTATGCTACGCTTGCTCACGCCGGCTATTTCCCACTCGATGAGCTAAAAACTTTTCGAAAGTTTGGTTCTAGACTCCAAGGACATCCTCATCGAGAATATTTAAAATTTTTAGAAACAAGTTCGGGACCGCTCGGCTCGGGACTTTCTCAAACGATTGGAATGCGCCTCGCCGATAAAATAGATAGAGGTAAATATTCTACCAAACAATTTTTTTGTTTGCTAAGTGACGGAGAGCTTGATGAAGGAAATATCTGGGAAGCGGTGATGCTTGGAGCAAAAGAGAGACTGCAAAATTTAACAGTCATTATTGATAGAAATAATATTCAGATTGAAGGTTATACTGAAGATGTTATGCCTTTAGAGCCACTAAAAGAAAAATGGGAGGCCTTTAATTGGCATACTCAAGTGATTGATGGGCATGATTTTAATCAAATTATTGGCGCGGTTTTGCAGTCTCTCTTTTGC
>JAMDBS010000081.1:0-4505 GCA_023487325.1 Patescibacteria group bacterium | reverse complement strand
TGATAGTTAGTGTTGAGGACCATCAGTAATAATTGCCAATACTATTCCCGGCAAAGGCGTCTCTTTTATGGAAGGAGACTACAGATGGCACGGAAAACCGCCCACAAAAGAGGAGGGAGAGAAAGCATTGAGTGAATTAAGAACCTCTAGGTAACAATAATGTTAAACACAACTCTTAACAAAAAAATATTTGATGAAAATGTTGAGAGAGCGACTATTCGTTCTGGTTTTGGCGAGGGACTAGTCTTGGCAGCTGATAGAGACAAAAATGTGGTCGGACTATGCGCGGATTTGAATGAATCATCTCAAATGAGTTTGTTTGCAAAAAAATATCCACTTCGTTTTGTTCAAGTGGGAGTGGCCGAACAAAATTTGGTGACGGTCGCAAGCGGTATGGCGGCTATGGGCAAGATACCTTTTACATCATCATACGCAATGTTTAGTCCGGGCCGAAATTGGGAGCAAATCAGGACTACTATTGCCTATAATGATAGATCGGTAAAAATTGTTGGCAGTCATGCTGGCGTATCAGTGGGGCCAGACGGTGGCACTCACCAGGCAATTGAAGATATTGCTCTTATGAGAATACTGCCAAATATGATTGTTCTTTCTCCTTGTGACGCAATTGAAGCTAAAAAGGCAACGATTGAAGCAGCCAAAATAAACAAACCAGTATATGTAAGGTTGGCCGGAGAGAAGACTCCTGTAATAACAACCGAAAATACTCCGTTTGAAATAGGTAAGGCGCAAGTATTTTTTAATCCTCCAATGACTGCTCAAGTCGGGATTGTGGCAACAGGCACATTACTCCATAACGCAATTCTGGCTGCTCAAAATTTTGCGCAAAAAGGGATTGCGGTTAAGGTTTTAAATATCTCAAGTGTGCGACCTCTTGATTTTGAAGCAATAATTAATCTGGCGAAAGAAACTGATGCGATAGTTAGTGTTGAGGAACATCAGGTTGTTGGCGGTCTTGGTTCGGCCGTTGCCGAAGTCCTAGCGCAAAACCATCCAGTACCAATGGAGTTTATTGGCATTCATGACAAATATGGCCAATCAGGTACTCCAGCAGAGCTTATAGAACATTATGGCATGGGTGTTTCTAGTATTGAGCAAGCCGTGGAGAAGGTGATACAAAGAAAGGTCTAATTTTTACATAATTTTTTCTGGCCGATAATTTGAAGGAGCGTTGGAAATAAATTTAAAAATGTCTTCCTGGGTAAGTAATCCTTTTTGCGCGCCAACTTGTCCTACTACCGACATAGAGTTTACCGGAGCCCACATAAATGCATCAAACAAGGATTTGCCGAGGGCGATGGCAGATGTAAAAGTAGAAGCAAAAGCGTCTCCGGCGCCGGTGCGATCGTAAGGAGGTTTCTCATCAGGATACGGTGGCATAAAGAAGCCTTCATACCCGTCATAAGCATAGGCGCCCTTTGGTCCATCGGTAATAACTACAACATTTGGGCCGATACTATGCATCTCTTTTAATATATTTTTTATGTCGCGCTCGTCTGGCTTGTTTAAAATATTTTTGGCCTCTTCCACATTGCAAAAAAATATATCACACCGGCTATAAAGGTCTTTTAGTATTTCAGTCCCCATTTTCATTTGAAAGGTGCCTGGCTGAAAAGCAAATTTAATCTCTGGATTTTTTCTTAAATAATCGGCAATTTGATTATGATATTCAGACGAACTTTCTCCTATTGATGATAAGTAAACCCACTTAGGACTACCAATGTCTGGCAGTTTATAATCGTATTTTTGATGTTTTACTAGAATAGTGCGGTCATCTTCAAACCATAAAACATAATGATAATTGGTCTCTTTGTCCTTTTCTATTGCAACAAAATTGGTCGCAACTTTATTTCTTTGCAAGGTGGCAACACATTCATGACCATTGTGGTCATCGCCAATATTTGTAACCAAAGCAGAATTTAGACCCAATTTGGCGGCACAAACAGCCGCATTGGCGCTATTGCCAACAGCGCGCACCTCTTCCATAAATTCGTAGGGAACCTTATCGCCAAATCTCAAAACTAGTTCGGATTTTTTACCATTCTCGTCTCTTGATGTTTTCGCGTCTTTAAGGCGAATAAAAGCATCGGTAGTAATATCACCGATTGCCACAAAATCAAAATCTTTGTTCATATTAAAGAGTTGCATATTAAAATTAATTATACACTATAAAAAATTTAAAAAAATAAAAATGTGATAATATGTGGATATGAAATCGTTGCGAGAATATATAAATGAAGCAGAAAGTACAAAGACTGCTATTGGGCATTTTAATATTTCAAATTCAGAAGGCTTTTGGGCGGTGGTGGGAGCTTCCAAAAAATTAAATTTACCGGTCATTATCGGAGTATCAGAAGGCGAGAGAGATTTTATAGGCATAAAGCAAGTGGCGGCGCTCGTTGCTACGGTTAAGGCAGAGGGCTTACCAATATTTTTAAATGCTGATCATACCTATTCAGTAGATAGGGTCAAAGAGGTGGTAGACGCCGGGTTTGATGCGGTTATTATAGACGGCGCCGAAAAATCTTTTGAAGAAAATCTGGTTATGACTAAAGCATCAGTAAACTATAAAAATTCAATAAATGAAAATATTTTGATTGAGGCAGAGTATGGTTTTATAGGAAAATCGTCAAAGGTTCTAGATGAACTTCCAGAAGGAGTAGAAATATCTGAGAGCACTATGACTAAACCCATTGAAGCGGCAGAATTTGTCAAAGAATCCGGGATTGATCTTTTTGCTCCCGCTGTCGGCAACATTCACGGTATGGTAAAAGGCGGCAATCCTAAAATTGATATTGAACGAATAAGATTAATAAGAGATGCTGCTGGTGTGCCCTTGGTTTTGCATGGTGGTTCGGGTATTACAGATGAGGAATTTAAGCGAGCTATAGAGGCTGGTATTTCAATAATACATATAAATACCGAAATCAGATTGGCTTACAAGCAAGGTATTCAAAAATCACTCATTGAAAATCCGGATGAAATAGCTCCTTATAAATATTTAAAACCCGCCGTCCAAGCGATGCAAGCGGTTGTGGAAAAGAGGATGGCCCTTTTTGCAAATTTGTAATTTTAAACCTGAAATGTTAAGATTGCTCCTGCTATGACAATAGAAATAAAAGCGGAAAAAAGAGAGAGACTTGGTAAATTGAAAAGCCTTAGGAAAGAAGGATTGATGCCGGCTGTTTGTTATGGGCATAAAAAAGAGGCATTGCCAATTCAAATTAAAAAAAATGATTTTATAAAGGCGTGGAAAAATGCTGGCGAATCAACAGTTATAAAACTCAGTATTCCGGGCGGAGATTTGGATGTTTTGATTCATGATGTGGATTTTGACCTTATAACTGGCGAGCCAAGACACGCTGATTTTTATATTTTTGAAAAAGGCCACAAAGTTGAAATTGATGTTCCGATTGAATTTATTGGAGTATCTCCCGCAGTCAAGGATCTCGCTGGAGTGCTTATGAAAATAATGCATGAAATTAAAATTGAAGCTGAACCGGCAAATTTGCCTCGCCAAATTGATGTTGATATTTCTTCAATCACCGAATTAGAGGGTCAAATTCTAGCTAAAGATATTGTTTTGCCAAAGGGCGTAACTCTTATTGAAAATCCAGAAGAGGTGGTAGTAACTGTGGCAACTCCAAAGGCAGAAAAAGTGGAAGAAGAGGAAGTATCGGCTGACCTATCTCAAATAGAAGTTGAAAAGAAAGGTAAGAAAGAAGAAGAAGGCGCAGAAGAAGTGGCAAGTAGCTAGCGTCTAGTTTTCTGATATAATTAATTTGTATGGTTTTTACAAAATGTAGGTTTTTTATTGCTATTTTTTTCTTTTTCCTAGCTGCTAGTTGCTTGCTGCTTGCTACTAATGTTTCAGCCTTAACCGAAAGTGAAATAGCTGCCCAGGAAGCAAAATGGAAAGAGGAGCTCAAAGCGACCGAAGAAGATATCGCAAAATGGGAGTCCATACTTGGCCAAACCAAACAAGGTACCGCCTCACTGGAAAGGGACGCTTCTGTTTTGCAGGCAAAAATTAATGAGGCAAAAGCGTTTATAAAAAAAAGGCAAATTCAAATTGAGCAACTAACTCGCGATATAGGTTTGAAAACCAAAACAATACAGGAATTGGAGAAAAAAATGGGTAGAGGCAAGGAGTCGCTCGCGGCAATACTGCGATCAACCGATGAGTTGGATACATATTCGTTAGTTGAGATTATGTTGTCTAATAAAAATTTTTCAGAATTTTTTGAAGATATTGATTCATTTAATTCCATAAAGGTATCACTCGAAAAACAGTTTGATGAAATAAGATATTTGCAAGCGAAAACAGATGAAGAGAGAAAAATTCTTGATGATAAAAGGATCGCCGAGGCAGATACTAAAGCTAAAATAGAAGCCGACAAGAAAAAAGTTGAGATAGATGAAAAGGAGAAACAGAGACTTATAACAATTAACAAAACACAAGAAAAAACCTACCAACAAGTAATTGC
>JAMDBS010000026.1 GCA_023487325.1 Patescibacteria group bacterium | reverse complement strand
TTTTGGGTTTCCAGCAATTTTTAAAAAAAGAATATCGGCTGCCAGAAGACACAAAATATATAGCAATAGACTTTCAGGATTTATTGACTTACCAATTACAATACGGCAAGAATCCATACTACCAGACTACCTATAATCAAGTTATTCAAGAATGGGCAAATAACTTAAATGGTTTTGGTTTAATTTATATTAATGACACGTTAGCATTATACCAAAAAGGTCAAGCTGACAAATTTAAATTACTTGATATTTTGCCAAGTCGACCAGAAATTAAAGAACTACGAGAAACTAACTTAGATGACAAAATTACCTTTATTGGTTTCAACCACTTGGCTGACAATAGTTACCAGCTATTTTGGCAAGCAAATACTGAATTAACCGTGAATTACCAACTCAAATTGCGCTTGGAAAAAAATGATAAAATCGTCTACCAAAAAACATACCCGCTAGCTTATAATATTCTGCCAGCCACTTTGTGGCAAAAAGATAAAATTATCCAAACCAATTACTGGTTTAATTTTTTTAAAAAAATCCCAGCCGGGGATTATAATTTAAAGATGGAATTGATTGAAATAAAACGCGGCGGAATTGAGGTTGACAGCTTCCGCTCAACCGTTAACGCTATTGAAAGAATGGAGATCGTTGGACAAAATATTGATTTAGGGATAATTAATCTTTAATCACCTGATAGATCCTAGCCCGTGGCGAAACGTAAACTAATTTTAAATAATTTTTATTTTCTGGGCTATAGTCGCCCAGTTTTTTTTCATATTCACTATAGAAAACATAATCAATATTATTTTTAACTAAAAAATTTCTTTTACTCTGATTATCACCATCACTCTTAAAAAACCAGACCACATTCATAGCCTTAGCATTAGCAAAAAGAGTCTCTTGCGGGTGACCAAAATAAACTAATTGTCCGGAAAAACCTGGAATAAATTTAGACGTCATATCGCCAGCCAAAATAATTTTATTGTTTGGCTGATCATCAAGCCAGCTAATAGCCTTGACTACATCTTTTGGCACATAAAGAATCTCTTTGATATTGGCCGGCTTGGTAATAAAATAATAAAGGTCACGGCCAATGTTATAAACATTCGACAGGCCAAAAAATATTAAAAATAAAATCATCATTAAGGCCGGATTATTAATCCAAAAATCAAACTTCTTTGGTGAAATTAAAGTCTTTAAATAGTAGTATAAATCGACCAGCCCGGCTGCTGTGAAAATCACCAAAACCACATGTAGCCCTTGTAAATAACGGCTTTGAAATGGCAAAGGCGAATAAGCTAGGGTCAAATTAAAAACTAGCCAAAGTAATAAAAAGGTAAAGCGATTATTCCACGATTTATTCTTTATGACAAAAAATATGCCGAGCAAAAATCCGGCCCACAAAAAACCGTAGCCCAAAAAAATAAATATCGGCCAGGAAATTAATGTAACATTTTGCACAGAACGATAACCGATTACTTCACCCTGCTTGATTAACCAAGTATGATATAAAACTGATGGCAGTGAAATTATAAACACTAAAATCAAATACCAGCCACCACGCCAATTTATTTTACTAGTCGCGAAACTTTGCCACAATAAATAAATACCTGGCACGCCAAAAATTACTGGCAGATAATAAGGGTGAAAGTTGAAGTAAAATAAAGACAATAATCCAGCATAAACCGCATAAGAAAACTTATTCTTATCAAAAGAAATCAATAACAAAAGAAAAATCACTAATGTTAAGGTGATCGAGGCAATGAAATGAGATGTCTGATAAAGTGCTAAAAAAGAAATTGCTTCTGGCACCCATAAATCAATGGGCCAACGATACGGCACCGTATTATACCAACCAAGTGCGTCAAAAATACCAACAAAATAAACCCCAACGCCTGAGGCAAAAGCCAAAAACAATAAAGCCGTCAGACGTTTTTTTGTGTCTTGCATAAAATAACTAATAAACAAATAAGCAAAAAAGAAAAAAACTGGGATCATTAATATCCGTGACAGCTGGAATGCCAAAAATGGCGATAACTTAAAAAAATTAGCTGCCAAGCCAATTAAATTCCACCAAACATTAAAGGTACCAATAGGCTGTAACTCAGTAGTGAATAAATCTAAGGCAAAAAAATTATTTGATTTAGCCTGATTAATATAGGAATAGTAAACAGGAATGTCGCCTGGCGTTAAAGCATGCAAACCGTCATAAATCATATCGGCCGGCGCTAAGAGCCAGCCTAAAAAATAAGGTAGACCGGTTAAAATTATAACCACGGTGGCCACTATTATCACCCATCGCCACTCTTTCTTAGAAATTGATCGTATTAAATCCATCATATAACTTGGTAGATTGCTACCTCAGAATTAGAATATACTTTCTTTAGATAAGGCTTGATATCCGGATTGTAGTCGCCGAGTTGCTTTTCTGGTTCACTATAAAAAATATAATTAATTTTACGCTTAACCAAAAAATTTCTTTCAATTAAATTATCACGGTTTGTGGCAAAAAACCAATCAACTTCCTGCTGCTTCATTCGAAAAAACGGGGTTTCTACACCATGACCAACATAAACGCGTCGACCGGAGTAAGCTGGGACAAAATTAAGAATACCATAGGAAGAATTAAATATAACCGCATCTTTACTAGTACTCTTTAAATAATCCATGGCCGTAGTCAGATTACGGTCCAAATAAACGAAATCACTACGATATCTATACATATATATATCGGTAATCAACTCAAATAGATTAGAGCTAACTAAAAAAATCGCCAGCATAAAAACGAGAAAATACTTTCTACGATCTAAAAATTTACCCCAGTATCCTTTTTGTTTCATGGTAATATCTGCCAAGGCCAATAAACTGACCGTGGTCAGTATCACCATGGGAAATTGTAACCCTTCTGTCATGCGGCGCTGATAGTTAACTGGGAAGTATAACAAACAGAACTGCACTATTCCCCAAACAATCAGAAATAACCACTTGTAATTAATTTTTTTATGAACGAAAAATACAGTTGCCTGCGCAAGGCTAAAAATTAACAACAAGCCATAACTAAAAAATGTGGTTTTTAACGGAGTAGTTAAACAATTGTTTTGTACTGCTTTCTGGGCGATAACCGGATCAGAGACGAGTAAATATAAATGATAAACAATAGACGGCAGGCCTAAAAATAATAAGATTAAATAATAATAGATTAAATGCCAAAGCCATTTTTTTTCTTTTATCATCAAGGTTAAAAAATAAGTCGCCACGACAGCATAGATAGTCAGAATGTGAAATGGATGAAAAGAAAAAAGGATTAGGGCAGATAGTCCTGACCAAACGCCATAAGATAATTTTTTATTCTCTACAAATAAGACCGTTAGAAAAGAAACTAGAAGGATTAAAATTAATGAGGCGATGAAATGGGGCGTATAATAAACAGTCATAAAAGTCGATAATTCCGGTACCCATAAATCCATTGGCCAAGTAAACTCACCATTATTAAAATTATATGGATTTTTAATTAAAGCATTGATTAGAAACAAGCCTAATCCGGAAGCAAAAGACAAAATTATCAACGCCAATTTTCTCTGTCTAAACTCCGATAGTAAATAAGCAATAAATAAATACGCAACAAAATATAAAATAGGAATTAAAATTATACGTGCTAAATTAAGAGCCATAAAAACAGATAGGTTGAATGTCCGGGCCAATAAACCTACCCCCAACCATAACGGATTAAATAAAGCTGTTTGTGGCTCTGCGGTAGTCAGGTTGTCTAACAGCCAACTACCCTGCTTAATTTGTTCAATGTAAGAATAATAAACAAACCAATCATTAATATTGGAAAAATGAACCCCAGTAAAAGTGCTGCCTTGTGGAGCATTCATTAGCCCATAAACTAAGGGTAAGGTGGTGATAGTGATAATAACCAAAACAATTGCTAAAACAAAAAACCATTCTTTTTTAGAAATGGATTTTATGATCTGGACTAACGTCATTTGACAAAACGATACTTAATTAATAGCCACAGGGCTTTAAAGCCATCTTTCGGACCGATTTTTTTCCCTTCCGCGAAATGGCGTGGGGTATAACTTATAGGGATCTCCAAAATTTTAATTTTATTTTTTAATAGTTTGGCCGTAAACTCTGCTTCAAAGCCGAAATCAGCCAGTTCTAACTTGAATTTACTTAAGATGTCTTTAGTAAAAACTTTATAGCCAGTTTCAATATCCGTTAAATGACAACCATACAAAACTCTGGCCATAAAGCTAATTAATTTGTTACCAAAATAATAAAGCTGATAACCAATAGGATTACGGCCTGTCATTCTTGAACCATAAACCACAACGGCTCGGCCATCCAAGATTGACTCTACGAGATTGGTAAGGTCTTGAGGGTGATATTCTAAGTCGGCATCTTGGATAGCAATAATCTGACCCGTTGCAGCAGCAAAACCAGAGATTAAAGCCGCTCCCTTGCCGCGATTATTTTTGTGCAGAATGACGCGACACTCTGGCGGCAGGTTAACCAATAATTCCCGAGTGCCATCAGTTGAACCGTCATCAACAATGATAATTTCCTTATCTAAACCATTAAAATTAACACTACTAAGCCGCTTAATTGTTTCCTGAATATAATTACGCTCATTGTAGACCGGAACAATGATAGAAAGTTTGGTCATATTTATACTAATCATCGCCTTTCTTATTCATACGAAGCAACAACACTTTCCAAAAACTTTCTAAAATTATTTTAATAGAAAACTTTGATTTACCACCAACCCGCTCAATAAAATTAATCGGTATTTCCTTAATCTTAAATCCTAGTTTGTAGGTTTTATAAGTAGTTTCGATCTGAAAATTATAGCCGACGGAACTCAAACTATCTAAACCAATTTTTTCTAAAACCTCTCGACGGTAACACTTAAATCCACCCGTTAAGTCCTTAATTGGCATACCCAAAACTATTCGGGCATAAACATTCCCTCCTTGACTAATTAGGCGCCGGAAAAAATTCCAGTTTGTCGTGCCACCGCCTTTAATATAGCGCGAACCTAAAACTAAATCGGCCAGATTAATGGCTTGCAAAAAATCTGGTAAATACTTTGGGTCATGAGAAAGGTCAGCATCCATTTCAAAAACTATATCCGCACCACGACTTAATGCCTCTTTAAACCCGGCAACATAAGCCTTACCCAGTCCTTCTTTGCTGCCACGATGCAAGACATCCAAGCGAATATTACCGGCTTTAAGCCGTTCGACAACCTGCCCAGTGCCATCTGGTGAATTGTCATCAACCACTAATACATTAAGGCCTTCAATGTTTAAACTAAAGACTTTTTCTAAGACTTTAACAATGTTTTCTTTCTCATTATAGGTAGGAATTACCAGGTAAATCTTTGGCATAATTTGACGGTAAATGCTTAAAATCGACGTTCTTTATTTTAACGCTGATTATAAAAATTAACAATACAAGTATGGCAAATCGAAAATAATCAGCCGTGATATTTAAATAGGGGTTAATCGACAGGTTAACGACCTTAGAATAAGTTAAAACAAAACATTGTTAAAGTCTTAGAAAA
>JAMDBS010000031.1:2559-5572 GCA_023487325.1 Patescibacteria group bacterium | reverse complement strand
TCGAACCAGCATACTGGATTTTGAAGATCTTGCTCTACCACTTGAGCTACAGGACCAGTGTCTTAGAAGGAAGGGAGACAAGCTCCCTTTACGCGATGATAGGAAGGATTCAAGTCCTTGGGGTAGAAAATACCCACAAGAAGAATGAGTCGAAAGGAAAAGACAGGCCGAAAAACTCGCACAATAATCATAGAAACGTGATTTTCAAGGAAGCCCTCGGCCTGACTTTTTACCAAATACCCTGGCCGCTTGGGGCGGGCAAGGTATTGTTGGGGGTATCCATTTGATGAAATATGTGAAAATAATAAGAATTTTAAAAAAAAAAAAAAGACTGTTTTGCCCAGCCATTATCCATTACAAGAGCTAATAAAAAACATCGATGCATTTACAATATCACAGTCCAGATAATTATTCAAGAGCCAGAATTATTCATTAAATAATTTGTTGGAAATAAAATATCCGCCAGCCGCGGGTAATGCCCGCAACTGGCGGTATAAATATCCCATCTTTCAGGGACTCATAATCATATCATAATTTGTCACCATTGTCAATAGTTGAGGGTTTGTCAATAGCTAAAGTTTCAGTACCGCCACCGGCTTTGCCGTCGGTAATTTTATAGACATCTTTATCAATTTTGCCAAATTCCTTGTAGGCGTGATTATACATATTAACAGTAGTGCCTAGATTGTTGCCTAATTTTTGCAAATATGTTTCATAGGAATTGAGATGTTTGCCCAGCTGCCCAATTTTTTTGACAATTTCTCTGACAGATTGTTCCATTTTCAAAGACTTTAATCCTTGCAAAATGGTTTGTAGGTAGGCAAAGAAAGAAGTCGGCGAGGTAATCATCACGCGTTTAGAAAAAGCATATTTAATTAAGTCTTCAGTATTGAGATCGACAGTGCCAACTTTGTAGATCAATAGATTATAAAAAATACCTTCGGCTGGAATAAACATGATGGCAAAATCTGTGGTGTTTTCTTCGGGTCTGATATATTTGGCAGTTTCGTCAATTCTTTCTTTGAGATCAGCTTTAAAGCTCTTTTCTAACTTTTCTCTTTTTTCTTTGTCGTGAGTTTCAGTAATTTGATTGTATTTTTCTAAAGAAAATTTAGCATCAATGGGAACTATTTGCTTGTCAATAAACACAGCCGCATCGACAATCTCGCCATTGGAAAATTTGTATTGCAATTTATATTGGCCAGGTTGAAGAATCTGCGACAGCAAGGCTTCTAAATAATACTCTCCCAAAATTCCCCGCTGTTTGGGATTTTTCAAAATATTTTCCAAACTTTGCAATTGTTTGGAAAAATCCAAAACTTGCTTATTAGTGTCGTCGAGTTTGGTCAGTCTGGAGGTTACCTCTTGAATTATTTGGGCGCTTTGAGCAAATTGTTTTTGCATGGTTTTCGAAGAGTCACTCATTCCCCTACTCAATTGGTCGTTAATTTTATCCAGTCTGCTTTGAATTTCCTGACGATTTTGCAAATGGCCATCTTGAATATCGTGCCGCAGATTTTCCATGACTTCCAGCATCAGTTTTTGTGCATCTTGGCTTTCAGGTGATTTTAATTGGCCGATTTTTTTGGAAATTATTAGAAATATAATGCCTAGACCAAATGAGATGATAACCATAATAATAATTAAGATGGTGACTAATTGCGTGCTCATTTAAGCTCCTTTAAATTTATATGGGCAGATTGATTTATATGAACAATATCCACATTCAAACTTGGCTGGTTTGGCAGCGAAATTCATTTCTGAATTAGCTTTGATAATATCCTGACAAATTTTTTGTAGATTTTTTTGAGTTTGAAATATTTTATCCGAACTAATTTTAGCAGATATTTTTTTATCACCAATTACATAATGCAATGTAATAACAATATTTTCAATTTTTTCTTGTTGATAAATAGATAAAGCGTAGATAGCCAGCGGTAGATTTTTAGTTAGCTCTGATTTATTTTTTTTACGGCCATCACCTGTTTTATAATCAATGATTTCTATATCACTGCCGATTTTGTTTATTTTGTCTATCCTTCCTGAAATTCTGGCTAAATTATTAATTTTTAAATCAAATTTTTTTTCAACTGCCAGAGGAATTATTTTATCGGAATTAACAATTTTAATGATTGATTGCAACCCGAGCTGATAGGCTTTTTGTTCTTCTTTTTTGGAAAAATATCCCAAATTTTGCCAATTATTTTGATAGATTTTTTTAATTTGAATATGAGAAATTTTTTGCTGGTTGCGCATGAGATTGTAGCAATCTCGTAGACTATTATGAATGGAATCGCCAAAACTTAATGATTGATTGGGTGGGGTTTTGATTTTAAAAACATAGCCGAATTCAAATTTTTTTGGACAAGTTTGGAAGGTTTCTATGGCAGATGGAGAGAGCTGTATTTTCTCAAATGTTTTGGCCGATTTACGTTTTTTTTCCTCGTTTTTTTTCAAAAAATTAAGATTGGTTTTTTTGGCAAAGTCGAGATAATCATTTTTGCTGATAGTCTCTTTGACGAAGGCAGAAATTTTCTTTTCTTTTTTATTGCCGAGATAATAGTGACTGGCAGAAATCACCAGTTCATTTTTGGCTCTGGTCATAGCAACATAAAAAAGTCGTCTTTCCTCTTGAAGATGCACATCTCCTGAAGGCAAGGTTTCTTTGATCAGTTCTTCTGGCAATTCAATTGGGTCGGATTTTTCGTTAGATGGGAAACGGCCGTGAACTAAATAAGGCAAAAACACAGTTGCAAATTCCAGCCCTTTAGCCGCATGCACTGTCATAATATTGACTGCATCTTCGTATTTATCCTCTTGGTAAACAGGCGGATTGTCGCCGGCATCAATGATTAAATTTAGATATTCTATAAATTCAAAAATAGTTTTGTCTTTGGAAATATTTTCGAATTCGGCAATTTTTGAAAAAAATATGCGGATATTTTCCAGCTTTTCCAAAGATTCAAAATTCTGTTTGATTTTAATTTGTGCATACATGCCGGAGCGATGCATA
>JAMDBS010000031.1:0-2439 GCA_023487325.1 Patescibacteria group bacterium | reverse complement strand
TGTTAATAGATTTTATACTGAAATCATTTTTTGGTAAAAATTTTTTAATTTCAGTAAAAATTTCCACGAGAGGAATATTTTTTTGTTTGGCTAAAATGGTTAGGCGGCGCAAGGTGATTTTATCAATTCTAAATTGGTCGGAATTGGCCAGGTGAAAAAGAGATAAGTTGTCATCGGGATTGTAAAGAATCTTGAGATAAGAAATAATTTCTCGAATCTCTTCCCTATCGTAAAGCCCACGACTGCCGACAAATTGGTATGGAAGATTATTATTTTTTAAAATAGAGATAAAATCGTCGGCATAGGAATTGGCGCGGATCAGGATAGCAAAATCGCTAAATTTACTTTTGCCGAGTTTTATTTTCTCAATGATATGCTTGATGATTTCTTCAATCTCGCTGGAGTTTTCTTGAAAGTGCCAGAATTTGACATTGGCACCCTTTTTTTCCGAAGTTAATCTTTTACTAATTTTTTCTTTAAACTCCAGACGATTGGGATTGTTATTTTTAATTAGTTTATAGCTGGCGTCAAGGATTTGGCTGGTGGAGCGGTAGTTTTTTGTCAGCACCACTTTTTTGGCTTGAGGGTAATTGGCTAGAAATTCCATAATATTGGAAACAGAGGCGCCGCGGAATTTGTAGATTGACTGATCATCGTCGCCAACTACAGTGAGATTTTTAAATTTTTTTGCCAACAAATAGATCAATTCTCCTTGGGCGTAGTTGGTATCTTGGAACTCATCGACAAAAATATATTTATATCTATTTTGTAAACTTTCCAGCACGGTTTTTCTGCTTTTTAATAATTCCAAAGTTTTCAAAATCAAATCCCCAAAGTCAAAATAGTTGGCGGTCTTTTTTAAACACTCATAGATTTTGTAAGCATTGGCCTGTTCAAAAATAATTGCAGCTTTCTCGGCAAGTTCTAAATTATCAGGATCTTTTTGGGAGAGCTTATGATATTTGCTAGAAAGATTTAAATAATCATTGACTGAGACGATTTCGTCTTTGGCTCGGGAAAATAATTTTATTAAGCTTGCTAAAAACTTTTGCGGACTGGAAATTGGTTTATAAATATTTAAATTAAATTGATCCAAATTTTGTCTTAAAAATAATATCTGTTGTGATTCGGTTAAAAGCTGAAAATCCGGCGAGATGCCGCCGACAATGCCGTATTCTTTTAAAATGTCTTGGCAAAAACTGTGAAAAGTGGCGGCAGTAAAATCATAGGTGCCCAATGGCACCAAGAGGTCAATTCTCTCTTCCATCTCTTTGGCGGCCTTATCAGTAAAGGTTAAAGCCAATATCTCCGAGGGTTTGGCGATTTTTTGTTCAATTAGCCAGGCAGCTTTATGAGCAATAGTTTTAGTTTTGCCGGTGCCTGCGCCAGCAATCACCAAAAGCGGCCCGTCCGAATAAGTGACAGCTTGGCGTTGTTCCTGATTGAGGTCTCGTAAAAGCTTTGATTTTAGCATAGCAAATTGATTATATCAATAAACGGGTATCTTATCAAAAATCAATATAATTTTCGTTCGGATGTCGCCTCACTTTCGGCCTACCTAACCTGCCTAGTCCTCCGCTTGCCTTCACAAAGATTACTTTGATTTCGGCTACGCTTCGGACACCGGCACTTCGTTCGGCAACAATCCTCGCTCAATTATATACAAAATGTAGATCAAAATTGCTTGTCTTACGTGTTATGATTTATTTTGTGAGTTCTTTGATTTTGTCTTCTATCTCGCTAAGATCAATGCCATTGGAAAATTGCTCAATAATTTTGCCGTTTTTAAAAAATAAAATATTGGGTACGCTCATAATGCCGAAAGTGCTGGGAGTTTGCGAACTGTCCTCCACGTTCATCGCATATATTTTAATTTTATCAGAATATTTTTTGGCCAGTTCCTCAATGTAAGGTTTAAGCTCTTGGCAGGGGCCGCACCAGGAAGCGTAAAAATCAACCATCACGGGTGTTTTTGCATCAATTACTTCAGCCTTAAAATTTTGATCATTAATTTCCTTAAGCATTTGCCTCCTTATGCTTTGCTAGTTGCCAATATATATTTTTGAGAAAAATATTTTACCAATTCATAACCGCCAAATAAAATACTAACATAAAATAAATCGCCTAGCAAGGTGGACTTGAAAAACGGGATGGCCATAATGTAGCTTTGGGCAAGGCCAGAAAAATTGGCCAGATAGATATCGGAAAATGCCCAAACCGCATAGTTGGTGACAAGATAAAAAATTATTGAAGCCAAAAGTGAGCCGCCAACAATATTGAATATATTTTTATTTTTACCGATGTAGATTCCCAAAAATGCGCAAAGAGCGAAGCAAAGATAAACGCTGATCATGATAGTGGGGTTGTAAAAACCGATAAAAATATCAGAAATAAACATAGCCAGAAGCGGGATTATAATAGCCTGCTTTTTGTCTAAAT
>JAMDBS010000058.1:4309-5616 GCA_023487325.1 Patescibacteria group bacterium | reverse complement strand
ATATTATTTTTTATCTTGCGACAGAACTGAAACGACTTGCTGAGTAATTAATTGCGCATTAAATTTCTTAATTTTCATTTTTTTAAATTCAACGACGCCATTAATCATAGCATATATGGTATGATCTTTGCCGACTTTAACATTTTTACCGGGATAAAATTTTGTTCCGCGTTGACGGATAATAATTTCCCCGGTTTTTACTTTTTCACCACCGAATTTTTTTACACCAAGACGCTTGGCAACACTATCTCGTCCTAAGTTTGTGCTACCCTTAGCCTTTGTATGCGCCATAAATTATTTTCTCCAAAATAAAAAAACGCTTTTGTGTTCTTTGATTTTTAGTATATCTTAAGCATTTGCTTTTGTCAACGCTTTTCGATTATGATGAGAATAGTAATAATGTATTAGCTATCACAGATCTATTAGCACAGATAGACGCTGATGGAAATTAATTTATGGATGATTTCCTCTATAAAGAATTAACTCATAAAATAATTGGTTTAATATTTAATGTTTACAACGAATTAGGGTTTGGTTATCAGGAAAAATATTATCAACGAGCGCTGGAAGAGACGCTTAAATCAAGCAGCTTATCTTACAAAAGAGAGCTACAAACTCCGATTAAATTTGGTAATAAAGTCATAGGTCGTTATTTCATTGATTTCGTAATAGATAATAAAATAGTAGTAGAATTAAAAATTTCCAATGAGCCTTATCAGAAACATTTTAAACAAGTTCTTGGCTATTTAAAAGCTAATAATTTAAATGTTGGTTTGTTAGTATTAATAAAGCCGCAAGGTATTAAAATAAAAAGAATAATTAGCACAAATAATTAGGCTGCGTGAATCTGTGAAAAAAAATCTGTGATAGGAAATACCTTATGAACCCAAATTTTGTACCGCTTCATGTCCATAGCCATTATTCGCTGCTTGATGGACTGGCAAAAATCGATGATTTAATTAGCCGGGCAAAAGAATATAATTTGCCGGCAATGGCTTTAACCGACCATGGTGTTATGTATGGCGCTATTGAATTTTATAAAAAAGCAAAAGCCGCAGAAATAAAGCCAATTATCGGCTGCGAAATGTATATTGCGCCGCGAAATATGACCGACAAAACACCAAAAATCGATACTAGCCCATATCATTTAGTGTTATTGGCTAAAAACTTAACCGGCTATAAAAATTTAATGCGGCTTGTCAGTGAAGCACATTTGAAAGGTTATTATTATAAACCGCGCATTGATAAAAATTTGCTGCGCAAGTACGCCGAAGGATTGGTTGCGCTAACGGCTTGTATTCAAGGCG
>JAMDBS010000058.1:0-4299 GCA_023487325.1 Patescibacteria group bacterium | reverse complement strand
TTCCGATCTCTATCTAAAAATATCGAAAAAGCTACCAAAATTGCCCTTGATTATCAAAAAATATTCGGCAAAGAAAATTTTTATCTAGAAATGCAATATCACCCTAATATACCCGAACAAAAAATCGTTAATGACACCTTAAAATCCATTTCCAAGCAAACAGATATTGGATTGGTAGCAACTCATGACACACACTATCTAAGACCCGACGATAACGAAGCGCATGAAATTCTGCTAGCAGTACAAACCGGTAAGGATATCGACGACGAAACTCGACTTTCTATGAAAGATAATGATTTTTCTTTCCAACCGCCGGATTTTTTTACGGAAAATTTTAAAGATACCCCAGATGCGTTGGAAAACACGGTTAAAATTACCAACATGTGCAATTTAGAACTAGAACTAGGAAAAGTGATCTTGCCTCATTTTGAGGTTCCAGATAATAAAACGTCGCTTCAATATTTAAAAGAATTGTGTCTTGCTGGTCTGCAAAAAAAATATGATCCAGACAATAATACGGCAAAAAAAAGAATGGATTATGAGCTTTCTGTGATCGAGAAAACTGGCTTTGCCGATTATTTTTTAATAGTTTCGGATTTTATTAACTGGGCAAAAAATAATAAAATTTTGGTTGGTCCGGGGCGTGGGTCTGCGGCCGGCTCAATTGTTTCCTATTGTTTAAATATTACCGAACTGGACCCGTTAAAATATGATCTGCTTTTTGAGAGATTTCTTAACCCTGACCGTATTGCCCCACCGGATATTGATACTGATTTTGCCGATGATCGCCGAGATGAAGTTATTAAATATGTTAGCGAAAAATATGGCGCCGATCATGTTTGTCATATTATTACTTTTGGTATTATGAAAGCCCGCATGGCTATTCGCGATTGCGGCCGGGCCATGGGAATACCGTATCAAGAAGTAGACAAAATTGCTAAACTCATTCCTTTTGGCTTTGACTTAAAGCAAACTCTTGAAGAAGTAGCGGATTTTAAAAATTTATACAGTAGCGATCCGCAAGTTAAAAAACTGGTGGATATGACTAAAAAACTCGAGGGTGTTGCCCGCCATGCCTCGGTTCATGCCGCAGGTATTGTAATATCCAAACGACCGTTAGTTGAATACTTACCGCTGCAATTTGGTACTAAAGGCAATGAAGAAATAATTGCTCAATATACAATGAATGACATTGAATCGATTGGTCTAATAAAAATGGACTTTTTGGGTCTTTCCAACCTTACGGTTATTAAAAACGCCCTAAGAATTATTAGAAAAATTAAAGACAAAGAAATCGATATTAATAATTTACCCTTAGATGATTTAAAAACCTACAACTTGCTAGCAAAAGCGCAAACCACCGGTGTTTTTCAATTGGAATCCGAAGGCATGAAACGCTATCTTAAAGAACTAAAGCCGACCGAGATTAACGATATTATCGCCATGGTCGCGCTCTATCGACCAGGGCCAATTGAATTTATCCCTGATTATATTGCCGGAAAACACGGCACAAAACGAATTACCTATCTTCACCCAAAGCTGGAACCAATTTTAAAAAATACTTACGGAATTGCCGTTTATCAAGAACAAATTATGCAAATTGCGCGTGATATTGCCGGATTTAGCTTGGGCGAAGCTGATGTGCTACGCAAAGCAGTGGGCAAAAAAATTAAAAAACTATTAATGAAGCAAAGAGAAAAGTTTATCTCCGGCGCTATAAAAAACGGCGTGAAAAAAGAAACTGCCGAAAAGCTGTTTAGCTTTATTGAGCCTTTTGCACGTTATGGTTTTAACAAAAGCCATGCCGCTTCTTACGCCATCATTGCCTATCAGACTGCTTATTTAAAAGCCAATTATCCATCCGAATTTATGGCGGCACTGCTAACATCTGATTCGCAGAATCTGGATCGAATTGCAATTGAAATTTCTGAATGTGAAAAAATGGGAATTAAAATCTTGCCGCCTAATATCAATGACTCATTTGTAGAATTTGGCGTAATTAAAGAAAGCGGACAAATTACATTCGGATTAGCCACAATTAAGAATGTTGGGATAGGAGTCGCTGAAGCAATTGTTGAAGAACGTAAAAAAAATGGAAAATATAAAAATCTGGAAGACTTTTTACAGCGCCTAGGACCAGATGTTATTAACAAAAAAGTTATTGAGAGTCTAGCCAAAGCCGGGGCTTTGGATATATTTTACGAACGCAACAAAATTGTTCTTTCTATTGAACAAATATTAAAATATTCTTCGAGCTTCGCCAAACAAAAAGCGGGCGGACAAGTGAGTTTATTTGGGGAAAATATAAAAGCTGAGTTTGATAAACTAAACCTACCAGAGATAGAGCCGACTGATTCACGACAACGGCTAGCTTGGGAAAAAGAATTTCTGGGTATTTTTTTAACCGATCATCCTTTAAATAAAGTTAAAAAAACATTGGAAAAATCAACGCGCGCAATTGCTAACTTAAGCAAAGAAGACGAGGGTAAAAAAATTCGCGTCGGAGGTATTATAACTGATATTAAAAAGATAATTACTAAAAGTTCCGAGCCAATGTTGTTTGTAAAATTGGAAGATGTTACGGCCATAACAGAAATAATTGTTTTTCCTAAATTGCTAAAGCAAAATTTTTTAGTCTGGCAGCCAGACAATATTATTATTGTCGAAGGCAGAATCAGTAATAAAGATGATACTTTAAAAATAATTGCCGAAAAAGCCGAAGAGCTCGGCCAACAAATGTCGCTGGAAACAATAGATGATTTCGAAAAAAAAAACGGGAATACTAAAAAAAATTTTAATAGAAATAAAAAAACAGCCAACGATGGTCTGGTTTTAAATATTCCCAGTGGATTTTCGAAAGAAAAAATGGATAAAATAAAGATTATTTTAATGCAATTTCCAGGCAATGCAGAGGTATTTTTAAAGATTTTTCATGATGGTGAAATTAAAAAAATTAAGATAAAGAATAAGGTTAATTTACAAAAAGAAACTCTTGTTGCATCTTTGACAGAGATTTTAGGAAAAGATAGAATAAATATAGCATAAGTCTACAAGTGGAAAGTCGAAAGTCTGCAGGTAATAATAAATTAAAACTCAAATGCTTTAACAAGGAGATTGGATGCCAAAAAATGTAACTGTTTATTCAACCCCAACTTGTCATTTTTGCGCTATGGCCAAGGAATATTTAAAAGAAAAAGGCGTAGATTTCAAAGAAATAAATGTTGCCCAAAACCAAGCAGCGGCCAAAATGATTGTAGAAAAGACAAAACAGCTTGGTGTACCGGTCATAGAAATCGATGGCCAATTTATTCCCGGCTTTGACCCAGAAAAAATTGATGAATTATTAAAATAAATATTAGTGGCCATGCCCGCAACGCCTGCCAGCCCGCCAACCAAGCTAGGAGAGGCGGCCAAGGAGCAGGCTTGCGATGGCAGGCGGGAGTATAATATGATTTATGATGTTGCAATAATCGGAGCTGGACCGGCGGGACTAGGCGCGGCGCTATATTGTGCCAGAAGAAAATTAAAAACAATTGTTTTATCTAAAGAATTAGGCGGCCAGGCCTCTTGGTCGGCAAGGGTAGAAAATTATTTAGGGTTTAAGAGTCTAAGCGGTGTTGAATTAACAAATAAATTTAAAGACCATATAAAAAACTACCAGGTAGAATTAAAAATAAATAAAGAAATAAAAAGCATTAAAAAAATAAACAAAATTTTTTCTATAACTACTATGAACGCTGATTTAATAAAAGCAAAAACTGTAATTATTTGCGCCGGCAAGGTTCCTAGGAGATTAGAAATTCCTGGAGAAAAAGAATTCGAAAAAAAAGGCATAGCTTTTTGTGCCACCTGCGATGCTCCCTTATTTAGTGGTAAAAACGTTGCCGTAATTGGCGGCGGCAATGCTGCATTAGATTCAGCTTTACATCTAGAAAGATACGCGAGAAAAGTTTATTTAATTACTTGTAATAATGATTTTATTGGTGAGGCCCAAAGAATAGAAAAAGTTAAAAAATCACCAAAGATAGAAAGTTTTACCAATGCTGATACAAAAAAGATTACTGGTAAAAACTTCGTTGAAGGCATTGAGTTAAAAAATAGAAATACTAATAAAAAAACAAAATTGGCTGTTTCTGGCATATTTATTGAAGTTGGCTCTCTCCCCGCCACCGGTTTTTTAACCAAACTACTAAAATTAAATAACCAGGGAGAAATTATTATTAATAATAAAAACAAGACATCAGTCTCGGGAATTTTCGCCGCCGGCGATATTACAAATTGTCCTTATAAACAAATAGT
>JAMDBS010000171.1 GCA_023487325.1 Patescibacteria group bacterium | reverse complement strand
AGTATTTTTACGAGCTGCAGCCAAAATGCCCAAAGAACGCCGAGAAGAATTTATCAAGGTTTTAGAAAAAAATAACGAGGAACAAATCGGCGCCTTTTTAAAAGCCAATTGCTCCAACCTTGACCAGCTAGTGACCGAAGAATCCTTGAAATTTAAGCATTTTTTAATCAATCGTTCTCGCGATGTGGACAATAAGATTACGCTGCAGAAGATGACAGCTGCCACCAGTAGTAGTTAAAAGTTTAAAGTGGAAAGTGAAAAATTAAAGTTTAAAATTTAAATTTTAACTTATAACTTTAACTTTAAAATTATAACTTTCTACTTTTAACTTACTATGTGCAAGTTTTGTGTATTTTTGGTATAATATAATCAATCTCCGAAAAACTCAAAAATCCAATAACAAATTTTTAAAATTTGGGATTTTATAAATTGATTGAAAATTGTAAATTGTAAATTGGAATTTTTTCAGGGAGTTTATGCAATATAAGGTGCCACAGAACATAGACATGCAAGATAAGATCATTGGGCCCTTGACCTTGATTCAGTTTTTGTATTTGATGGGCGGCGGTATGATTATTTATATCGCCTACGAGGCTATCGGACCGACTTTTGTCTTTTTTATCATTGCCTTACCTCTAGGTCTACTGACTTTTGCTCTAACTTTTTTAAAAATTCAAGATCAGCCATTCAGCACATTTTTAGTCTCACTGTTATTTTATTTTTTAAGACCCAAAACCAGAGTCTGGCACAAAGTGACTGAACAAGAAAAATTCAAGGAAGAAACCGCCAGCGTGCAAATCAAAAAAATCACCAAGGAAGAAGCACCAGAAAAACATGTGGAAAAAAGCGAGCTGGAAAAATTGGCAGCCTTGTTGGATACACAAGATATTAAGAAAGATAATACAATGCCGGCAAAAACAAAAATAAAAGCAGACCTCAAAGTTTAACGTTTTAAGTTTGAGGCTTTAAGTTGTAAGTTAATTTAGGAGGGGCAAGTGAAGAAGGCAGCAGCTAATCCCACCCAAAAATATTTGGAAGTGGCAGAAATCCGCGACGGCGTGGTTATTTTGGGTGACGGCAGAATGCGCATGATTCTCTTGGCGGCTTCGGTTAATTTTGCTCTCAAATCCGAGCAAGAACAAAATGCTTTGGTTGGCCAATACCAAAATTTTTTGAATTCGCTAAATTTCCCCATCCAAATTGTCATGCAATCAAGAAAACTGGACCTGACTAATTATTTAAAAAAATTAACCGAGCGCAGTGAAGTGGAAAAAAACGAGCTGATTAGGATTCAAACTGTGGATTATGTGGAATTTATCAAGCGTTTAATTTCCATTGCCAATATTATGGATAAAAAGTTTTATGTGATTATACCATTTGACCCGCCAAATTTACAAAAAAGAGGTTTATTTGATAAAATTTTTCATCCCGGCAGCACTCTAACAGTCAAAATCAGCGAAGAAGAATTCAAGTCTTATCATGAAGAACTGATTGAAAGAGTCAATGTGGTGATGAATGGCATTGCCGGCATGGAAGTGCGCAGCGCGCCTCTCAATACCCAGCAGATAATTGAACTCTATTACTCAGTCTATAACCCTGAAGAGTCGGGTAAGGAACGTCTGATCGAAGAACAAAAGCTGGAATCGCCGGTGATCAGCCGTGAAAAACAAAATAGTCAAACAGCAAAAACAGAAACTGAAACTGATAATAACACTGAAAATAAAGCGACCGAAAATAAAAAGGAGTAGCATGTTCGGATTGGGCAAAAAAAAGAATATAGCGGAAACGCCAGTGCAAGCTTCAAAAAAAATAGAGCTTGCTGATAATAAACAGCCGGTGACTTTGCAGAAACAAAAACCTGTGAAAATTTCAGCGCAAAACCTGCAAGCAGAAAAGGTTTTCCGCCAGGGCATGCTTAATGTGCTGGATATAATTTCACCGGCGGCTTTTACAGTCACTCCCAATTATGTGCAATTGGGCGGTTATTTTATTAAAACCCTCTTTGTCTATACTTACCCGAGATTTTTACAAACCAATTGGCTCTCTCCTATTATCAATTATGATATTACCTGCGATATCAGCATGTTTATTTATCCGATAAAAACCAATGAAATCATGGGGGATTTGCGAAAAAAAGTCAGCCAGCTGGAATCCACTAAAACCATGGAGCAGGAAAAAGGCTATGTGCGCAATCCCGAGCTGGAAACCGCTATTTCCGATATTGAGGGCCTGCGCGACGTGCTGCAGCGAGGGGAAATCAGACTTTTCCAATACTCGCTCTATTTTACTGTCTATGCCAAATCGCTTGATGAGCTAAATACCATCACCAAACAATTGGAATCCACCTTGGGCGGCATGCTGGTTTATACCAAACAGGCGCTACTGCAAATGGAGCAAGGTTTTAATTCTTGTGTGCCTATTGGAGATGACGAAATGGCCGTGCGAAGAAATTTAGATACCGGCTCTTTGTCCACCACTTTCCCCTTCACTTCCGCGGAGCTGACCACCAACGAAGGGGTTTTGTACGGCATCAATCGCCATAATAATTCTTTGATTTTGTTTGATAGATTCAAATTGGAAAATGCCAACTCCGTGGTTTTTGCTAAAGCAGGCGCGGGCAAAAGCTATGCGGTAAAACTGGAAGTTTTAAGAAGCTTGATGCTGGGCACCGACATTATAGTGCTGGACCCGGAAAATGAGTACAAGGCGCTTTGTGAAGCAGTCGGCGGCAGCTATCTGCCATTGTCTTTAAATGCCGAGCAAAGAATCAATCCATTTGATTTGCCGCATATTTCCAATGCCAACGACCCTTCTACCGGAGAAGAAATCTTGCGCAGCGCCATTGTCAGCCTCAAAGGCTTGGTAGGCTTGATGCTGGGCGCGCTGACTCCTGAAGAAGATGCTATTTTAGATAAAGCGCTTTATGAAACTTATGCCTTAAAAGATATCACAGCTGATCCAGAAAGCCACAAAAATCCTCCGCCTCTGATGGTGGATTTGCAAAATGTCTTAAATAATATGACTGGCGCGGAAAGTCTTTCGCGCCGCATGCAAAAATATACCGAGGGCACTTTTGCCGGCTTATTTAATAAACCCACCAATTTTGAAATCGACCGCGGCTTTGTGGTTTTTTCCATCCGCGATTTGGAAGACCAATTGCGGCCAATCGGCATGTATATGGCCCTAAATTATATCTGGAACAAAGTGCGCTTTGACACTAAAAAACGCATCATGGTTATTGATGAGGCCTGGATCATGATGCAACATGAAGATTCAGCCAAATTTTTATACGCTCTAGCCAAACGTTGCCGCAAATATTATTTGGGCTTAACTGTCATCACCCAAGATGTGGAAGACTTTTTGGCCAGCCAATATGGCCGGGCTGTAATTTCCAACTCATCAATGCAGATGCTTCTCAAACAATCTCCTTCCTCGGTAGAAAAAGTGGCGGAAATTTTTAATCTGACAGAGGGGGAAAAATATTTGCTGCTAGAATCTGATGTGGGCGAGGGATTATTTTTTGCCGGACTCAATCATGTGGCAATTAAAATCGTGGCCTCTTTTACCGAAGATCAGCTAATCACCACTGACCCGCGGCAATTAATTGAAATTCGCAAAGCTTCTCAAAAACAAGAAGAGGAATAGTGAATGATTTTCAAAAATATTTTTGCCAGACGAGCAAGTGGCAGTGCAACACTGGAATATGTATTGCTTCTATTGGCAATTATAGTTTTTATTTTACTTTTAGTACTCTTAGCCGGCGTAGCCAAACGTTCTTTGGTTGATAAACCTCCGGGGCAGGATGAAGGCGGAGGCACTGGCACAGCAAACAAAGACTGTATTGAACGAATTGATCCAAAAGCAAAGGATTATGTTGAAATAGTTAATGCCGCGGCTGCCAAATATGGCCAAGACCCAGCTTTGATGTTGGCGCAATTAAAACAAGAAAATGGTTTTAATGCGACAGGAGTGTCTCATGCCGGAGCTCAAGGTATTGCTCAGTTTATGCCAGCAACATGGTCGGAATATGGCCAAGATGGCAACAATAATGGCACTAAAGATCCCAATGAACCGGAAGATGCAATCTACGCGCAAGCTGCCTACTTAAAAGCAATTAAAAACACTTTAGGACCATTAGGCACTACGGAAAATGTCTTGGCTGGCTACAATGCCGGCCCCGGCGCTGTACAACAATACGGCGGCATACCACCATACGATGAGACACAAAAGTATGTTAAAAATATCATGGCTACATATAAAGAATATAAGAAATGTTTGGAGACGACGAATTGTGGCGATGTGCAGATAGTTCCTGGCAAAAAGATTTATTTACATTGGTCAGCCGGAGACTACAATACACCATACCCTGATTACAACTACAATATTTTAGGTGATGGCAGTGTAGTTATGAAGCCCGGCGGTGACAGCACGGCAGGGAGGAACACAGACGCTATCGGTATTGCCGTAGCTGCCGGTGCTGGCAATGTTACTTCATCAAATTACCCTAGTGATGATATATACGGATCAAAAACATTTCATAATTATCCAATTAAACCAACCCAAATTGAAAAAATGGCGGAAATTATTGCCGCGCTGGCTAAAACTAATAATATCCCCATTGATTCAAAGCATGTCATGACCCACGCAGAGGCCGGATCGCTAAGAGATTTTCCAGCAGATTTGGTTAGAAAAGTCAGCCCCCCATTAAACCCCTGCCCAGAAAGAAATCCTGATGATGCCAGCGCCCAAGCACTGGGAATGCCAACATGTAATTATGGACCATCAAGCTGGAAAGACGGCTGGCCAGGCGGCTCAATGGTCAGATGGGATTTCTGGGAAAAAGGTGACCAAATTAGGGCATTGGCACAACAAAAATTGGACCGATGTAACCAAGCAGCAGCCCAATTACCCACTGGCGATAGAGCTGAATTAATTAATAAGATAAAAAATCATCCCCACATAAAATTTTCTGGCGTCTCGGAGGCTGAATTAAATAGCTTATCAGATGGTCTTTTAAGGTTTCTGTTAGCGATTGGTGATAGCGGTAATGGCGATATATTTATTACTTGTCTAACAAACCACTCACAGCTTACTGCTAGTGGCAATAACAGCCAGCATCCAATCGGAGAGGCTGTTGATTTGGGGGTAAATAATAACTTGCAAAAATATATTTTCGACAATAGAAGTGTTTTAAATATTCATCAACTGCTTGGACCAATTGATCGCTATTATGTGGATGATGGCAAGGGCTATACCTCGAATCATGATGGGCTTTGGGATCTGCATCAAAATCATATCCACGTTGGCGTAAATAAATAGGAACCAATATGAAAAATAAAAAATTAATTATCATTTTCGGGATTATTGTTGTAATCATAATTATTATTTTAATAATTGTATTTGTAGCTAGAAATAATAGCAAAAACAATGGCACAACCACTCCTTTGGAAACGCAAGAAAATGTTACTATAAGTTTGGTAAATGAAGAAATAGGAAAAATATTTTTTCCTAGCCTAATTAATAGCAATACTATTGGCTATTTAGCAGACAAGGGGATTATTTTTTACAAATATAATCTTGCGGGGAACACTTTTTCCAAGGGAGTGGTTGTGCCATTGTTTTT
>JAMDBS010000051.1 GCA_023487325.1 Patescibacteria group bacterium | reverse complement strand
AAAGCTACGCCTGTTATTGTCGTCACATTGTTTTGTATAATAATATTACCATTATTGGCAATTAATCCTAAAACATAAGATTTATTGCCATCAGCTGGCTCAAGGTTTGATTTTATGATAATATCGCCGTCAACAATAATAGTGGCTTTTCCTTTGAACGTAACAGGATTAGAATTATTGTCAATTATAAAATTTTCTGACTTTGGAACATAGCAAATCACCATGCCTTCCGGATTTTGAGAGTTGGTAAAATCATACGGTAATAATGGCGTCATTTCTATGCATCTGTCCCTCTTTAATCTTTCAATTGCTTCATTGATAGATTTTTTTTGGTCAGTATTCAACGATGTAGATTTATAGCCTTTCAAGATTGAGGGGGCGCCTGATTGACTTACACTGATATTGCCGGTTGAACTGATCACCGCATTGGTGCCGATAATATTTAAATTATTAACGGCAGTTTCATTGGGTGAGGATGTCTTGCCGCTATAAACATCGCCTTCTACATTGGTTTCAGCAAAGATGGCGTTGTTTTTGAAATAATACAAAAACCCTGCGCTGACTACTACCAGCAAACCAACAATCAATAATGTTTTTAGCGCTAAACGTCCGATACAACCCCCCTGTGATTATGTATTATGTATAATGTATTACGTATTATGGACAATTATGAGATTTTAAGCTTTTAATCAAACCATTAATAATTTTATGAACAGTAATTGATTGATCAAATAATTTTTGAAAACTATCGTGTGCGATGTAGCCAATATCTTCTGCAATTACCAACTGATTTTGTAATTCGGTCAGCGAACCTTGAGCTACGCAATAAAATTGAATCTTATCTCTACTGGTGTTTCTAGAAAATCCCTCCGCGATATTTGAAGTTATTGATACTGAGGCTCTCCTCATTTGATTGATTAACCCGAATTGCTCATTTTGGGGAAATCTACCAGTAACTTTATAAATATACAAAACTAGCTTATGCCCTTCTTTCCAAGCATTCAAATCCATGAAGGTTTTAATCTTATTCTGCATAATACATAATACTTACTACAAAATACATAACTATTATATCATAATCAAAATATTTTTTGTATGTGGATATTTTACATCCCGATTACCCGATTTATCTATTGACTTATATCATTAAACCCCGGGTAATTGCGGGTGGTAAAAGCAGTTTCTAGAGTTTGAGTGGATTTCTCTGCTTGCTTGATACCTTGATTATATTCGCCTATCAGTTTTATCTGAACACTTGGTTGTTGGCTTATTACATTTGCAGTAGGCGGACTCGTCAGATTGGTATAAAAACTAACAAGATAATCAGGCGAAACTAAAAAGGAAGTAATTTTTACTCCTAAACTATTATCCTGGTTAAAATCATTTAATTTAATTGCCGAATCAAAATTAATAGACGAAATAATAACATTTACGCCGGCTCCTGAAAATGTTCCTTTCCCAACATTAACCGAAAGTATTCCTGCAGAAGAATCATAATTGTATTGATGCACAATACAAACGGTAATTTCACTACCATCAGTTTGTTTTTCTTTAGCTGTCCTTGCCAAAGTCAACTGATTATTTTCATTAAGTATCGGTGGGTTCTTGAAATACGAACCATTACCATTAGTCTCAACGCACCCATCAGCCAATTGCACTTCGCGGCCGATGGCTTCCATAATATAGCGCAAAGTCTGCGAAGTCTCGCGTACTGCTTGAGTTTTGGCTTGAATGCGCGAATTGGTGGTGAATATCGCCACCACCATGCCTAAAACCATAGCGAAAATACTCACGGCAATCAGCACCTCCATGAGAGTATAACCAGGTAAATTTTTAATTTTAAATTTTAAATTTTTATTCAATTTATAATTCCTAAAATTTTTAAACATTAATTGAAAATTGAAAATTAGTAATTGAAAATTTCCTCAACTAGTATACTGGTTTCCAATCGGTAAGATACTCGGAATTTGAAACAGTGTTTGCTTTGCCATATGATTGCCAAACAACGGTCACGCTAACCCGAACCATATAAAATGATGAGAATATATCTGGTGGGATTACCTGGTGATCGCTGTCTTTGGGATCGGCAATGCTGTAAATGTTGGTAAAATACGGACTTGCTAATGGGACAGGAGTAAAATTAACTATGCGGTAAAAATTCATTTTGTCTAAATCAATCTTTTCTCCTTGTGGGGTTGGCGTCAAGCCAGCTTGTGTTGCCAACTGATCGGGAATATTTCCATACGGCCGTTCTGGAATGGGTGGAGCATCAAGCGCCCACTTAGATCCTTCTAGACTAACCTTGTGATCGCCAGTCACAAACAAACCTTGCCACCAATTTGGCAATTTGGCAGTCCCGTCAATCCAAGCGCTGTCGCGGATGGCGCGTACGGCCTCAACGCCTTCGCGCGCTAAATTGTAGGCTTGGGTGCGTTCGCTGGCCAGCACAGAATTACGGATGGCGTTTTTTTCCAAAATCGCCGCGCCGCTAACAATGATTATCATAATGCTGACCGCCACTACCACTTCAATTATGCCAAAACCCTTATTCATAAATGACTATCATTTTAAATTGATCTAATTATTCTAATTGACCTAGTTGACCTAAATAATTCCCAATTATTAATTTCCAATTTCTAATTCCTAATTTCCAATGAATGTCCAAATGCTTAAATGTTTATATGTTTATATGATTGGAATCTAGGATTTCACTTCTATCAGCGCGGTTTCGGGGTAAACTGTGACGGTTGTGGCTCGGCCGGGCAAAGTGCTGCTGTCAATATAGTCAATCTTAATTTCGGTTTTTTGGGGAGTAGGTATTTTTGTAAAGTTTGCGCCAGCAATATCAATGTTGTTATCCCCTGTCGGTTGAGCTTGTTGATAAAAACTAATCAAACCTCTTTGGGCAATATCAAAATAAAAGGCAATGGTGGAATCTATCTTCAATTTATCAGGCAATTGGGAATTTTTTACCAATGTTCCGGCGTTGTTTTTGATCTCATAGATATTATAACTGCGTTCATTTTGAGATATCACTATCATATAGCCTTGCAAATCGTTGCCGCCAGAAGCAGAACGGGGAGCCAAGGATAGCGACTGGGCTTCTAAAATGGCATTTTGGATATCTTTGCCAGAATTTTGCAAAACTTGAGATTTGGAAAATCTTTGAAAGGCCGGAATGCCAACTATTAAAAGCAAGCCGATGATGGCAATGGTTATCAAAAGTTCGTTGAGAGTAAAAGCTTTTTGCATAAAAATTTCCAATTTACAATTTTCAATTTTCAATCAATTTTCAATTTTTAAATATTAATTGCCTGCCCGCCACGCTTCGCTGACGATGCGGGCTGGGTAAATTGATCATTGATCATTGAAAATTTACAAACTTATTTTCCTCCCACAACATAAATTTTCTGTGGATCGCCACTAGTATAACAGGTGTCATTGGTGACACCCTGCTCTGCTTGAGCTTGTAACAAATAAAATGGCGGCTGACAATTGCCTTGCTGGGTAGCAAAGTAGGTATATTGGTATTCAATAGTATTATCTTTGGGATCAGTAGGAATTTGTTGAAGATAGGTTTGGATATTGGGAATTTGGCTGACAGGAGTTTGGGTGCCTGACGAACCATTTAAAGGATAACTTTTGTTATCCGCATAATACAGCTCCAAGGCTGATTGGATGGTCATCAGGTCGGTTTTGCGTTTGGCGTCTCGAGCTTTGGCTTTGCTGGAGTTGTAATTAACTACCACCACTGATGCCAAAATACCGATGATAGCGATAACCACTAAGAGTTCGACGAGAGTGAATCCGCGTTTAAATAGTTTTTGCATTAGATATCCTTTCTAAATTCCAAATTCAAATTTTAAATTTTTAATCAATTTATTAAATTCAAATGTTTAAAAATTGGAATTTTGTAATTGGAATTTTTCAAATTCCCAGGTACCAATTTAATATTTTATCTCCCCAAAAGATAGTAATATACAAACCTAGAATCAAATATGGGCCAAAGGCAATGGCGGATTTTAAGCGCTTTTTGCCGGCGATTATCAAACAAATGCCCACAACACTGCCGATAACAAAAGCGGAAAATAAATTAATTAAAATAGCCGGCCACAGGCAAACAAGGCCTGCAATGATTGCCAAATAAATATCCCCTGCCCCCATACCCTTGGAACGAGTCAAAAGCACTATTAAACCGATAAATCCACCTGCTGCCACTGCTCCCAACAATGAATACCAAATCGGCATCAAGTTTCCGGATATTACAGCAATATAACAATTTAGCAATATAGCAATAATGATTGCCGGCCAAACCATTTCCATGGGAATGAGCATATGATAAAGGTCGTAGACAAAGATAACTATTAAAAAACAAGATAATAAAAGTAAAAGGATTGAATAAAAAGAAATGCCGAATTTAAGATAGATAAATAAAAAGAGCAAGCCCGTGACTAATTCTACAATAGGATACTGCCAGGAGATTTTTTCATTGCAGCTGCGGCAGCGCCCTGATTGAATAACAAATGAGGCCAATGGGATTAGTTCGTACCAATTGAGCTTTTTTTGACATTTTGGGCAGTGCGAGCGGTGAGTTACGATTGTCTTTAAATCATCAAGTCGATAAATGACAGAGTTTAGAAAACTGCCGACGATTAGACCAATTATAAATAGAATAAAAGAAGTTAGCATAATAATTTTCAGTTTTCAATTTACAATTTTCAATAAATTCTCAAATTAATTAATTTTCAAACATTGATTGTAAATTGATCATTGATCATTGAAAATTTCTTCAGAATAATTTTCTCAAGGGACCCGATCCCTCCTCTCAAGAGAAGAGGGACGAGGTCTGCTTAAAAAGATTATGGAGCTGGCGTAGTGCACGCGGCTGTATCACCCAAAGTAACATCTTTGTAGGTAGTGTTCTGTGCTTTGGCCAATAAATAATATCCTGTACCATTCGTATCGCTGCAATACTCATAAACAAATAAGGTAGTATCTGGTGAACTAGGAACGTTTTGAAGAAATTTTGCATTTTTTAAGGCTGTCGCCATATCGGCAAAACCAACACCTACAGGATATTTACCGTTTGCATCATTATACATTTCTAATGCAGCCGGCAAAGCGGCTATATCTGCCTCAGCACGAGCTTGTCGGGATTTAATTCTTGCTGAATTCAAACTGACAAGAATCACGGCAGCTAGAATACCTATAATTGCGATAACGACTAGAAGTTCGATCAAAGTAAAACCTTTTTTCATAATTTCCCTCCGCTCCTGAATCACGCCTCATTGGCGAGAGTTCAGGAAGTCCGCCGAAAGGCGCTATTGTAATAACAGAATGTAATTCGTTTTACAGTAAGCCTGAAGGCGGGCGTTAAATTTTCTTTTAAAACTGGGCCCAGTTTTAAATTTCTTAACTTTATACGCTCTACCGACCAAGAGCGGACTCATTAACTAAAAACTCAAAGCGAAAAGCTAATAACCATAACTTAAATCTTAAAACTTTTTAGTTTTTAGTTGTGGTTTTTAGTTTTAAACTATTAGTTTTAAGTTGCTATTGTATTGATGCCAAGTTGTAAATCGGCATGATGACGGAAAAGACAATAAAAGCCACGCCTAGACCAATAATAACAATCAATACCGGCTCTATCAAAGTAGCAATATTTTTAACCTTGGCATCAATACAATAGCAA
>JAMDBS010000102.1 GCA_023487325.1 Patescibacteria group bacterium | reverse complement strand
GAAGCGAAAGGAAAATATATAAGGGAAAAATTAAAGCCACTTATTGGAAATTCGATCGTAGATGTCCGAGCACAGGGAATGGAAATCGGTATTGGATTAAAGAATGCGGAAACCGCTAGAAAAGCAATTGAAGTTGCGTTTGAAAAAGGTTTGCACGTCGTGGTCGGCGCTGAACACAATCTTCAAATTATGCCTCCCCTTACTATTTCTCAAGGATTACTGGAACAGGGCTTGGCAATTTTAATTGATGTTTTAAATGAACGTGATTAATAAAATAAATTCCGGCAATTTGCCAACAATTAGAACAAGAAGTTTGGATATGAAAAATTTTATTAAAAACAATCTGATTATTGAATTGCACGTTCCTGATCTTGAAATTGTCAAAGATTTTTATACAAAACTTGGCTTTAAAGTTGCTATGGATGATAAACCAAATAAAAAAGAGCTTGGATATCTGACCATGATCCGGAAAGATAAATTAGGAAAAACAATGCTTAATTTCTACGGCGGAGACGAAAGAGTCTATAATCAATCATTTTTTAAACAATTCCCCACAGAAACAAACAGAGGATATGCAACTGAAATAACCATAACAACTGCGGAAGTAGATAAATTATACAAGTTGGCTCAGACTCATCTCAAGAAACATATCGTGCGTGAGTTAAAGGAATTAAAAGACCATAATCACATCTGGAAAGACTTTCGAATGGTTGATCCTTTCGGATTTTATTTAAGATTCACAGAACTTCTCGATTGGAAGCAGAGATAAGATGTCTATGTCAAAAATACAATTAGGAAAATATAAACATTACAAGGGGGAAAAATACGAAGTTATTGGAGTTGCAAAACACAGTGAAACGCTAGAAGAACTGGTAATTTATCGCGCCTTGTATGGCAAACACGATTTGTGGGCCAGACCATTAAAAATGTTTTTAGAAACTATTGAGGTCGGCGGTAAAACAATCCCAAGATTTAGTTTTATTAAAAAATAAACAATTTTTATATGAAAAATAAATATTCGCCACATTTTTACGAACCACTTAGAATCAAAATCGCTAAAGATCTCATAGAAAAAGAGTGTCGAAAGCTCTTTCCTTCGATAAGAGATAATAAGTTATGGAAAAAAATTGATATTGATATCAGCAATTGGTTTGAGGGCAAATACTCAGAACTTGCACCTGTACACGATTTATGGAATGGATTAGAAGGAATTATGTGCGGTTTTAAACTTAAAGATACTCTAACGTATATTACTGCTAAAAATATAAATTGGTCACTAAAATATTACAGACTCTGGCAGACAACCATAACAATGTTAGATACATTTTACCCAAAAGAGTATTAGACAAAAAACCCTATAGCGATATTAAAATTAAATATTAGTAGAGAATTAGAATAATTTATTCTTAAAAATGTGCTAATGGTGTTAGCGGTAATAATATTCGGCTTTATTTTGCTAAATATAACTTTTCTTTTTGATTTTTTCTTTCAAAATGCCGTTATTTGGATTATTAACCTATTCACGCCAGTAGATATGATGCGAGCCAACAACTGGTTTTTGCCACTCTTACATGGCGGTTTCATGGTACTTATTGTCCTTATTTCCTGGTTTGTTTTTCGTTCCAAATTAAAACCGATTTTTAAGGCAATTTATATGACTGTGCCACTGGCCGTTGTTTTTGTAACTATTGGAATTTTTTTCTATCCTTGGCCTGTTATTGTTTATATCCTAGCTTCTATCTTTGGGCTGGGAGTTTTATACTATTTTTATCGCACCAAACAACCCTGGATTTATTATTTTACTCTAATTTTAGTTAGCCTAGCACTGATTGTTGCTAATTTGCTGGAAATAGAAATTTAGATTTGGTATTATTAAAATAGAGAGTGTAAGTAATCTAATATAATTTAGAGGAGGAGAAATGAAAACAAGACCGTTTGGAGTAGCTCTTATTGCTATTTTAGTAGCAATTGAAGCTATTTTGCAGATTCTTGCTTCTTTGGCAATGTTTGGGGTTTCAAGCTTTGGTTTATTTATCACGCCTTACACAGGTGCAGCTGCGGCATTGTTAATTATTGCTAGTGTTGCATTAATTATTGGCGTCATTGAACTAGTAGTAGCCTCTGGTCTTTGGAGTATGGAAAAATGGGCCTGGATAGTAGCGGTGGCAGTAACTTGGATTGATTTAGTATTTGACGTTATTGGCGGCTTTGTTAACTCGCAAAGCTGGTCAGCAGTTTTTGCCAGCATCATCATACCGGTTATAGTATTGATCTATTTGTACCAAGGTGGAGTTCAAAAAGCCTTTAATCGCAATTAAGTTATAGTTAAAACAACTCAAAGTGAGGAGATATGAAAAAAACCGCGTGGTTAGTATTTTTTTCGATTTTAATAATTGCGACAATTATTGTTTTGATTGCGATTCAACAAAAAAATGCCAATAAACCCAGTAGGCTTAGTAAAGACCAGGAAAAGGTAGAAAAGCAAGTTGGTGAAAGCATTATTAAGATTAACGATTTATACGCCAATTTTCAAAAGGAAATTGATTTTGTCGGTAAAACTGCCACCATCAAAGCTAAACCCGATAGCGCCGATGTTATTCAATATACTATTACTGACGTGCTTCAACCAATTAATCTCGACCAAGCAGGCGCCGAAGAATATCCTTTTTTATTAAAAGCTGAATATCCCGATGGCAAAAAATTAGTATATTTAATCATCGGCCGTTGGAATAATAATGTTCTTGAGTCTGTCGATCAAGTTATGGTTGGTAATGCTTCACAAGTTAAAGACATTCATTTGCTAAATGACAAAGAGGTTATAATTGATACAACTTGGGGCGAAGGCAGTAATCAAGAAGACGTACAATTGACTTATACTTTTTCCGATAACAAAATTATTCCTGATAAAAACAATATCGATATAACAAAGGCTAAACCGCAAAAAACTCCCAGCCCTACCCCGACGCCCGTGCCAACGCAAACGGCTAAAAACAACTCTCAATCAGGCAGCGGCAAGGGCAATATCGCTTTAACCTTTGATGACGGTCCGGGTGTTCATACGCCAGAAGTGCTTGATGTGCTCAAAAACCATGGCGTTAAAGCCACCTTTTTTATGATCGGCGAGAATGCTGAATCTAAAAACAGCTATGTCCAAAGGGTCCACAACGAAGGACACGAAATCGGTAATCACACTTATAATCATCAGGACTTGAAAAAATTATCACAAGATGCCCAAATGGATGAAATAAGCCGGACCAATAGTATTTTAAAAAATATTATTTCCGGCCTTAGCGTCCACTGGTTTAGGCCTCCTTATGGCAATTACAATAATGACACTATTACTGTTTTGGATAAATTAGGAATGCAAAAAGTTTTATGGAATGTTGACACGCGCGATTGGTCTGGATTAAGCTCTGATCAGATTACCAGCGCAGCCTTAAGCGGCGCTAAAAACGGAGCAATTATTTTAATGCACGATGGCGTAGCCAATTCCGGCCAAACCGCCAAGGCTCTGCCAACGATCATTAAAGAATTAAAAAACCGCGGCTATAGTTTAGTTAAAATTTCCGATCTATAATTTAATTATGATTAATTTTCTCTAAAATTAGCTTCTTTTCAATAGAAGCGATTAGTTTTCGAGTAGAAATTATGACATCGGGGTTAACCGAAACCGAAGTAATACCCGAATCGACCAATAATTCCGTAAACTCTGGATAAATTGAAGGTGCTTGTCCGCAAACCGAGCTGGTTATGTGGTGCAGTCGGCAGGCACCGACAACTTTGTTAATTGATTTAATTATAGCCTCATTTCGTTCATCAAATTCTTCAGCCAAAATTGAGCTATCTCTATCTATACCCAGAGTCAATTGAGTCAAATCATTAGTGCCAATGGAAACACCATCGATGCCGGCGGCAATAAAATCTTCAATTAAAATCACATTGGAAGGCACTTCGACCATCATCCACAATTTAAAATCATTCGATCTTTCTAAGTCCTCCGATTTAATTAATTCTTTTACATCCAACAGTTCTTGGACAGTGCGCACAAATGGCAGCATAAGGTACAAATTTTTTAAATCATATTTTTCGCGCACTAATTTTATTGCTTTGAGTTCTAATTTAAATAAATCCGGCTCTTTCAAGTAGCGAAAACACCCTCTATAACCAATCATGGGATTTTCTTCTTGTGGTTCGTATTTTGCGCCGCCTTTTAGCGCCCGATATTCGTTGCTTTTAAAATCGGTCGCCCGGTAGATAATTGGACGAGGATAAAATGCCTGGGCGATTTTTTGCATACCTGAAGCCAACGCATGAACATATTCTTCGCTCCTGCCAGTTTTAACCAGCTCACGCGGATGTTCGCCCATTGCCGCCACGATGAATTCGGCGCGCATCAGCCCCACGCCATCAACTGGCAATTTTGCCAATTCTTCGGCCATTTCCGGTTCGGCTAGATTAACATAAACCTTCGTAGCAGTATTAGGCACTTCTTCTCGATATAAAATTTGTTGCCTAGTAGTAATTAAAGCCTTGTTTTTGGTGTGCTCGATATTGACTTTACCTTGATAAACTACGCCCCGCACACCGTCAACGGTTACAAATTGGCCGTTTTTTAAAACATGCGAAGCTGTACCCGTGCCCACCACGCAAGGAATACCCATTTCTCTGGAAACAATCGCGGCATGCGAAGTTACCCCGCCGGTATCAGTTACAATTGCCGCCGCTTTTTTCATTGCCGGCACAAAAGATGGATTAGTCATTTCTGTTACTAAAATATCACCCGGTTTTATCTTATCTATCTCTTCCGGCTTGTGAATAATTTTAATTAATCCTGAAGCCACGCCGATACTAGCCGCCGAGCCTTTGACTAAAATCTTTCCCGCCGCGGGAGTGCTTTTTTTCTCATTAAACTCAACAATGGGTACTTTTTTTTCTAAAGTAGTAACCGGACGAGCCTGGACAAAATAGATTTTTCCAGTTTTATCGATTGCCCATTCAGTATCTTGCGGTTTACCATAGTGTTTTTCAATTTTTAAACCGATTTTAGCTAATTCGATAATTTGTTCATCGGTAATTTTTTGCTGTTTTTGCTGGTCTTTTCTAACAATAATGTGTTTATTTTTGTCTTTGACTTTAATAATTTTCCAGGTTTGAACGTTAATATTTTTATCCAATATCTTCAAATCGCTTTTTTGCACTTCATAACGGTCGGGTGTTACGGCTCCGGAAACTATTGCCTCTCCTAATCCGTAACCAGCGTCAATAATAATCACATTTTTATTATTGTTTACTGGATCGATGGTAAATAAAATGCCTGATTTTTCCGATTGCACCATTGCCTGTATCGGCACGGCGATTCCCACTTTTAAATGATCAAATTTATTGATTATTCGGTAATAAATTGCCCGTGGCTCAAATAATGATGCCCAGCATTTTTTAACCGCTTCGACTACACTGTTGGCACCAATAATATTTAAAAACGTTGCTTGCTGACCAGCAAAAGACGCTGTTGGCAAGTCTTCGGCCGTAGCTGAGGAGCGCACTGCCACGAATACATTAGCATTTACTTGTCGACACAATTGGTTGTAGTAGCTTTTAATTTCATCTTTGAATTTAGAATTTAAGCTTTTTTCTTTAATCGCAGTTTGAATTTTTTTAGCGGCCTGGTTTAGACCTTTATTATCATTAACATCAATATTTTTTAACAGTTTATTAATTAATTTATCCAACCGATGT
>JAMDBS010000040.1 GCA_023487325.1 Patescibacteria group bacterium | reverse complement strand
GAGATCAGCCTCGAGTTGATCTAGTTCTGTGCAGTTTCTAAAAAAAATTTCATTCATGCGTGGTCGGGAATGCCAGGGTTTTCGCAGGGTTCATAGCCCTTGCAGACCCATTAGTGCTTCCCGACCGCGCGACCCCAATACCATCCATCGTATTTATACGCTCTGGGTGGTTTTTTGTTTTCTAAAATTTTACAAAATAAAAATAATCCTGATTGGATTATTGGCTCCGGGACTTGGATTCGAACCAAGATTAACGGCTTCAAAGGCCGCTGTCCTGCCATTAGACGATCCCGGAATATGTTACAAATATAGCATTCTTATCTTGATTTAGCAAATATTTTATGGTATAATGTTTACGCTTAGGTAATCAAAGCGATTGCTCCGCCGATGAGGCGGGGAGGAAAGTCCAGATACCATAAAGCAGCGTACCCCGCCACAAGCGGGGCGGCCGTAAGGCTAGGGAAAGTGGCACAGAAACTATACCGGTCGCCGATGAGGCGACTAAGGGTGAAAAGTATGGCTTAAGAAACCATAATCTCAGCAGCAATGTTTGAGAGTGCCAAACCCTGCGTGGTACAAGTTGGGTGGGTCCGACCATCATCAATGCTTTCGCTTGAAGCGATGTCCACGGATCCCAACGCATTAGATAGATAATCGCTAAAAACAGAATCTGGCTTATTGATTGCCTAAGTATTAAAAAATCCAGCCGAAATGGGCTGGATTTTTTAATTTTATAACAAGAACCTTTATTGCTAGGGAGAAAGACGTTTGACATCTCTTGGAAAGAGGGTGGCTTCTTTGACACTGCCGAGATCGAGCATCAGCTGAATAAAACGTTCCGAACCAATTGCCCAACCGCCGTGGGGTGGCATGGCAAATTTGAAGGTATTAAGATAAAATTCCAAGCCCTTAGCTTTGACTTTTTTCTTTTTCATATTATCTATTAGCATCATATAATCATTAATTCTCTGGCTGCCGGTAACCAGTTCTACTCCTTTAAAAATCAAATCAAAACTGCAAGTTTCCGCTTTATTATCTTGACATGGCATAGTATAAAATGGTCGGGTTGCCCAAGGATAATGAGTTAAAAAGATAAAATCGGAATTATATTTTTCTTTAGCGTACTGGCCGGCGAGTTTTTCACCTTCCGGATCGATGTCATTGTCAGCGGCGATTTTATGGCCGTATTTTTCTAAAATTATCTTTTTCATTTCGGTTAATTTAATTTGCGGGATTTTTTTGGGCACGTCAGGAACTTGGCAATTATATTCTTTAAGATAGGGTTCACCGTATTTTTCTAAAATTATCTTTTTCATTTCGGTTAATTTAATTTGCGGGATTTTTTTGGGCACGTCAGGAACTTGGCAATTATATTCTTTAAGATAGGGTTCACCGTTTTTTTTGACATGACCGATCATATCAACTAGTACCTGATTAAGCATGCTCATTATATCCTCAAAACCATTAATAAATCCCATTTCTGCGTCTAAGCTAGTGTATTCATTGATATGGCGAGTAGTAAAATGCGGTTCGGCGCGAAATACGGTGCCAATTTCAAAAACTCTTTCCAGTGCACCCACCATAATTTGCTTGTACATCTGGGGACTTTGGGCTAAATAGGCATTTTTGTCGAAATATTTAATTTGAAAGAAATTAGCGCCGCCTTCGGAGGCCGCCTCGAGAATTTTAGGTGTTTTTATTTCGGTAAAGCCATATTTACGCATTGACTTTTCGTAACTATCAAGGAGCAAATCATAAAGCTTAAAGATTGCCTGGACTTTGGGGTGGCGAACAGAGAGTGGACGCAAATCTAAAAGAGTTGTAAGCTGTAAATTTAGGTTTTTGCTAGCAAAATCATAGGGCAATTCCTCGAGGTTATTAGCAAGAACTTTTACCTCCTGGCCGCTGATTTCCAATCCGTTCTTAGCCCGTTTTTCTTCTTTGGCCGTACCAATAATTTCTACTGCATCGCCAATTTTAGCTTTGATTTCTTTTTCAAATACTACTTGGACTATCCCAGTGTAGTCTTGTAAAACTACAAAAGAAATATTGCCCATTTTTCGGATATTTAGTATTCGTCCGGCAATTTCCACTTTTTGTCCAATTTTATTATTTAAATCCATCATCAACGTTCTTGCCATATTTTCTCCTATATCCTAACATATGACTTTTAACCTATAACTTATAGCTCTGCTTATTTAATTCTATATTATTTTCCATTATTTTCCAAGTGCAACCGATCTCACTTCCACTTCCGAAGTGGAAGTGGTTATTTACTTTGTGGGGATGACGGGCTGGACAGTTTGTGAGAAATATGATAAAAATGTATAAAGTAAAGAATTAATAAAAAGAGGAGTTTATATGTGCGGAGAAGAAGACAAAGTCAAAAAAACCGATAGTGAAAAAGAGCAACAAGAGGAATGCCAAAGTTGCTGCAAATGTTGCGGTAGCTGCCGCCAAGATGAGGAAAAAGAGACAAAAGATAAAGAATAATTATTGATTTAAGTCTCTCGCAGAACCTAGCATTGACATTTTGGCAATTTCGTGCTATAATTATTGGTTCAAAATAAAAAATCAAGGAGGGGATTGAGTTGAGGAAAATTTTCTTGGTGTTTTTGTTCTGGGGGGTGGCGGCATTCATGCTGTTGGCCAAATGGCCCGTTCGGCAGATTGCTGAGGCCATCAACTACCAGAACCACCCCGACGCCGCAGTTGCGCTGGTTGCGGGGTGGTACGTCCTCATCATCGTCCTGGGGATTGTCGGAGCGAGCGTGCTCAGCCGCCATCTGTTTGGGCGGTACGATCCCGAGTAGATTCTTAGACCCAAGCGGCCGCTAACGCGGCCGCCTTTTTATTTGATAAATTTATCAAGAATCTCAATAACTGATATAATAATATTATGCATTCAAATCATCACGAACATAGCCATCAAGCTCAACATGAGACTCAAAATGTTTACAATAAGCATGCCGGACACAGCACTAAAATTTTTTGGCAAAAATTTTGGGTTTGTTTAATTTTTACAATTCCGATATTGCTTTTAACGCCTGCAATTCAATCATTTTTACACCTGCAATTTTTGCATTTTAGCGGCGATATTTACGTTCTTTTCTTGCTATCTACTTTTATTTATTTTTACGGCGGTAGCCCGTTTTTAAAAGGCTTTATTCAAGAAATACGGACAAAAAATATCGGCATGATGACACTTATTGCTGTGGCTATTTCAGTCGCTTATTTTTACAGCAGCGCTACAGTTTTTGGACTAAAAGGCATGCCGTTTTTCTGGGAGCTGGCCACGCTAATCGACATTATGCTACTTGGGCATTGGTTGGAAATGAAATCGATTTTGGGTGCTTCCCAGGCTCTAGAAGAATTAGCTAAATTATTGCCGGAAATTGCTCATAAAATCGATGAAACTGGAAAAATTATCGATGTAAAGACTAGCGAGTTAAAAATTAATGATCATATATTAGTTAAGCCCGGCGAAAAAATTCCTAGCGATGGTAAAGTTATTGAGGGTTCAACAACGGTTAACGAGTCAATGCTGACCGGCGAGTCTAATCCGGCTTTAAAGCAAATAGACTCTCCTGTTATTGGTGGTTCTATCAATGGGGAAGGCTCAATCACTCTGCAAATTAATCATAGCCAAAGCAATTCTTTTATCTCACAGGTTATTAATCTGGTAAAAGAAGCCCAGGAAAGCAAATCGAAAACACAAAATCTGGCTGATCGCGCCGCTTTTTGGCTGACCATATTAGCGATAATTATTGCCGTTTTAACCTTTGCGATTTGGTCGGCGCTTTTAGTGTCCAATTTTGCCTTTTCTCTAGAGAGAGCGGTAACTATTTTAGTCATTGCCTGTCCGCATGCTTTAGGGCTCGCCGTACCCTTGGTTATTGCCCGCTCAACACTGCTGGGTGCTAAAAATGGCTTATTAGTTCGTAACCGCACGGCCCTTGAAAAAGCCCGCAATATTCAGGCAGTTATTTTTGATAAAACAGGCACTCTTACAAAAGGAGAATTTGGTATTACCGATATAATAGCGTTTGATGCTAAGATTGATAAAGATGAAATTTTAAAATACGCTGCTTCAGTAGAAAAATATTCTCAGCATCCGATCGCCAAAGCTATAGCATCGTTTTCTAAAGAAACGACTTCGGCAAAAAACTTTCAGTCTATTACCGGCAAAGGCGCCAGAGCAAAAGTAGATAATCATGATGTTCTAGTAGTCAGCCCTGTCTATTTACGCGAAAATCGCATTGAGTATCAGGACAAAGAAATTACATCATTGTTTTCTGAAGGTAAAACTATCGTTTTTGTGCTGGTAGATAATAAATTGGTCGGCGCCATAGCTTTAGCAGACATCATTAAGGAAGAGTCAATAGCGGCAATTACACGGCTAAAAAAGATGAGTATAAAATCAATAATGCTTACTGGTGATAACCCACAGGTTGCCAAATGGGTTGCTGATAAAATTGGTATCGATGAGTTTGCGGCTGAAGTTTTGCCGCAAAATAAAGCGAATAAGGTCAGAGAAATACAATCCCGCGGTTTGGTAACTGCGATGGTTGGCGATGGCATCAACGATGCGCCAGCGTTGGCACAGGCTGATGTAGGAATTGCTATAGGCGCTGGAACAGATGTGGCAGTGGAAACCTCGGATATAGTTTTAGTTAAAAATAATCCGCTCGATGCCATCGCTATTATTTATTTAGCGCGCGCAACTTATAAAAAAATGGTCCAAAATCTCTTTTGGGCCACCGGCTATAATGTTGTTGCTATCCCTTTAGCCGCAGGAATACTATATCAATGGGGAATACTTTTAACCCCAGCGTTAGGAGCGGTATTTATGTCCATTAGCACTATTATTGTGGCAATTAACGCCCGCCTGCTAAAAATCTAAATACTATTTTTTCAAGTATTTCCATAATGCGGCAATGCCGAAAACCAAAAGAAGCACCAAGAGAATATAAAGTACCCAGCCAAAAAGCATCATGCCCGCACCACTTGCACCAGACATCATTTCGACGTTCATTCCCATCATAAATAACTCCTTATTAATTTATTTTAACGACTATTTTTTTATAGCTTTGTAAATTATGGCAAACACCCAAGCTAAGACATAAGAAAGCACAAAAGCTTCAATTAAGCTAATGATAAATCTTCCGAAAGTCATTGCCGGTTTCCAGACCAGATCCCAATCTATGCCATGGGTAATTGGTTTAATAATCCCAATAAATAGATTTGGAGCTATCCAAATTAGAAGTCCGCAAACAAACGAGAACAGGGTAAAAAAGATTGCTACTGCTAAAGCAAATTTTTTCTCATCGAACATTTTGCCTCCTTTTATTTCTTAGTACTATTAATTATATCAATAATTATTTTATTAGCCAAACTAAAAGTAATATTGCTGAAACTATCATACTTAGACCCATGATGAGTTTAATTCTGGCAAAATTCTTGCCTTGGGTGGTTTTAATCCAGTCAAATATTTTATTATTGCCCACTGTGACAAATATCAAAATTAATGGTAAAACAAACATTAAATTATATAACAATAGATAAAATAATCCTTGGAAAAATGTCTGTTTGAGAGAAAGAAGCGCCACTGTAGCCAGATAGATTCCGCCTGAGCAGGGAAATTCGCAAATGCCTACTAAAAATCCTAAAATTATCGCAGAAACAATGCCAACTTCGACCCGCCAGCGCGGTATGTGACATTTTGACAAAAGAGGAGATAAATAAGGTATATATAAATTTGGCCAGAAATATTCTTTAAGATTATATAAACCTAACCCCAAAACCACAAATACTGCCATCCAACCAAAAAAATCATGGACACCAAAAAGATGAAAAATTTTTAAAAGCCCCAGGCCAATAAACAAATATGTTGTGTATATCGATAAAATATAAAATAAGCCAAAAGCCAGCAGCAATTTTCTTTGTGACTGAAACGATAGTAATAATCCTAAATACAAAATCAACACTCCGATTGCACAAGGGTTGAAAGAATCTATCAAGCCATTAGTTAAGACAAGATACAACATTATTTTTCCACAAATACGCTAAAATTAATTTGTACATCGGTATTATCGGGATCATTAGTTTTAAAATAGGCAGTTCTTTTAACCTCGCCCTCTACAGGCATTTCTTTAGGATTATATTTGATTAATATTTTCGCGGTTGCATTTGGCGCAATATCCTTTTGCCAGATGAGCTTATTATGAAGTGAAAATTCTAGACTTTTTTCATTTTCATAGATTATTTGAATTGTTGTGCATCCGCAAGAAGTGGTAAAATTACTTAAATTTAAAGGTTTTGTGCCGATATTTTTAACAGTAATTTCTTTAATTTGGCTATCTGATAATTTAATCTTGCCAAAATCAAAATATTTTTCAGATATTTCCATCTTTGGTCTTTCTATGTCAGTTGCATTATAGGTCGGGATTTTTGGTTTGGAACTATAATTTGCAGCAATAATAATGCCGCCAAAAAGAATAAAAATGATAATAATTACTCCCATTATTATCGGATCAATTTTTTTCATATACCTCCTATTTAGCCATACCAGAACTTAAACGAGCGAATTCAAAGAAAATAAGGGAAAAAATTATAATCATTATTACTGGCGCGATAATGGAGAGCCAGTTTTTTCTGTCAGGCCTAAAACTGCGTAATAGCAGGGAATTAGAAACCACGGAAACAGAGCTTAGTGCCATTGCTAGACCCGCCAATTCCGGTCTTAGAATTAGACCAATACCAATAAATACTCGCGCGGCAATAGGTATGCCAATGACATTGTAAAAAAGCGCAAAAAACATATTTTGACGAATTTTACTCATTGTTTCTTTGGCAAGTTCAATGGCTGTTACAACATCGCGCAGATCATTTTTAATAATTACAATGCCGCCTGCTTCCATGGCCACATCAGTGCCCGAACCCATGGCAATACCCAAATGAGCCTGTGCCAGTGCTGGCGCATCGTTGATGCCGTCGCCAACCATTGCCACAACCATACCTTTGCTTTGGAGTTTTTTTACTTCATTAGTTTTATCTTTTGGAAGCACCTCGGCTAGAATATTGGTAATACCCAGTTGTTTGGCGATGGCATTGGCAGTTCGCTGATTATCGCCAGTAAGCATCCAAAGATCAATACCTAGATTTTTAAGCTTTTCCACTGCTTCTTTGGATGTTGCTTTGACCGTGTCGGCAACTGCTATGATACCCAAAATATCTTTATTGGTTGATAAAATCATCGCAGTTTTACCTTGATTTTCTAATTGTTCGAGCTGTTCGTTGATACTGTCAATATTTAATTTTACAACCTTAGTAATTAAACGACGGTTGCCTAAGAAGTATTCATGTTTATTAATTTTACCTCTGATGCCGTGTCCCGGGATAGCTTGAAAATTTATCACTTCTTTTAAATTAATTTTTTTCTTATCAGCTTCATTAATAATCGCTTCAGCCAAAGGATGTTCAGATAATTTTTCCAAACTCGCCGCAATTTGAATTAAATTTCGACTTTCCACTCTCGACTTTCCACTCTCGACTTCCATAATATCCGTCACTTCTGGTTTGCCATGAGTTAAAGTGCCAGTTTTATCGAAAACAATAGACTGGATTTTTTCCGCGGCTTCCAGTGGCTCGCCGCCTTTTATCAATATTCCATATTCCGCGCCTTTGCCGGTTCCCACCATAATGGCAGTTGGGGTGGCCAGTCCCAGCGCGCATGGGCAGGCGATCACAATTACGGCGGTAAAGGCCATTAAAGAAAAACTAATCTGAGCATCTAAAATAAAGTACCAAATTAAAAAGGTTAAAATTGCTATGCCAATTATTGTTGGTACAAACCAAGCCGAGACTCGATCGGCAAAAGCCTGAATTGGTGCTTTCGAACCTTGCGCTTCTTCAATAAGACGGATAATTTGCGCCAACATCGTTTGCGAGCCAATCTTGGTGGCTTTAAATTCAAAGCTGCCGGTTTTATTCATGGTGGCACCAATAACCTTATCACCAATTTGTTTTTCTACTGGTAAACTTTCACCGGAAATCATCGACTCGTCAATAGCAGAAGTGCCTTTAGTGATTACCCCGTCAACTGGGATTTTTTCGCCTGGTCGGACCAGTATAATATCACCATGAATAACGTTATCAACAGGAATATCTAATGTTTTACCAGCTCGGATAACTCGGGCAGTTTTCGCCTGGAAACCCATTAATTTTTTAATAGCCTCTGAGGTTTTGCCTTTGGCGCGCGCTTCTAACCATTTGCCTAAAATTACGAAGGTAATTAAAAAAGCGGCGGTTTCAAAGTATAATTCGGGAATTTTCATGCCATTTAAACCTATTACGGAATTATTTCTTACTGCAAATAAAATAAAATTGATCAAGCTGTAAAAAAATGCCACAGATGTGCCAACAGCAATCAAGCTGTCCATGTTAAAGATTTTCATCTTTAATGCCGACCACATACCTTTATAAAACGCTGCGCCAATTATAAACTGAACCGGTATCGTCAAAATTAGTGAAATAACACCAAAATAAGGTGGCAACGATGCGCTGCCAGGTAGCCATTTAAAAAAATCTAACAGCATAAAATAGAGCATCGGTAAGCTTAAAAGTAGACTAAAAATAAATTTCTTTTTATAGCCATCAATTTCTGTGTCGCGTTTTTTTGTTTCAGTCTGATAATCAGCAGTATCAATAGCCTCGGCTCTATAGCCAGCGTTTTTAATAGCTGAAATAATATCTTCTACTGACAACTGTGTTTGATCAAAGATGATTGTTGCTTTTTCGGCAGCAAAGTTTACATTTGCCTGTTTGATGCCAGGCAATTTATTAATAGTTTTACTTATGATAGCTGCACAGCTGGTGCAATGCATACCGCTTAGAGATAATATGATATTTTTCATTATTTCCTCCAAAATTAATTAGCAATTATTTTACCTCTTGGGCTACCCATTCCGCAGGTAATATAATATGTGCCTGGCTTAGGGACAGTGAAATTAAAAACAATAGTTTTTCCTTTTTCAAAATACTCAAAATTCTCCACGAGTTTGGGAATAGCCACCGAGCCCATACAGCCCTTGCCGTCATCTTTTGCTTCAATTTCCATTCTGACCGGCTGACCGGCTTTGACAGTAAATTCTTTGGGTTCGATATCGTTTTTGTAGGTATAAATTGCTTTAATAACTTGAGAATTAATATCTGGCGACTGGCTGGGTGTCGGAGTCGGGCTTACAATGGATTCATTATTGGCAGGGGTCACATTACTATCAATTACGTTAATAGAACCTCGATACATTCCCATTGAGCACGAAAAATTGATTGTACTAACTTCTGTGGGAGTAAATTCAAAGATATTTTCTCCCGGCTGGAGAAATTTTCGTATATTTAGCTTTGGCACATAAAATGAACTCGCGCAAGAATTGGGATCAAGTGAATTAATGATCCACTTAACCGGAATATTTTTTTTGATGGTAAAACTATTTGGTTGATAGCCATTTGATACCTGATTCATTTTAATAGTCTGCACGCCATTTTCCTGGGTAACGCTATTAGGGATTACTGCATTATTCTTATTAGAGCCAAGAGATGGCAATTTGATATTTACTCCTAATAAATTTAAACCGTTTGAAAGATTAAATAAGGCTAAAAACACCACAATCCAATTCAGAAATTTAAAAAATCGGCGCGCTTTTTGTCCTTTTAATACCGAAGTTAGGCCGCCAATTCCCAGCAGTCCAGGAGCGGTGCCCAGCGCAAAAAGGCCCATAATAATAGCTCCTTGCCAGAAATTGCCTGTGCTCATCGCGTAAAGCTGCATGGCTTGGGTAAATCCGCAGGGCAAAAAGAAGGTTAGCGCGCCTACAATTATAGAATTTATATGGCTATATTCTTTTTCATGGTGCTTTTTAATTCCTAACCATTTTGCTAAAAATGGCGGCAGGGTAAAACTAAAGTTTTGTAAGCGGGGAAAAAGTTCGGTTAGTTGTAGCCCTACAGTTAGCATTACCAGTCCCACTATAATAGTAAGTATTCCTAAAGTCGGGCCGGAAAACTGGAATGCTTTGCCAATTAGGCCGATTAATCCGCCAAGGATAAAGTATGACAATATTCGGCCGAGATTAAAAAATAGATGAGGTCTAAATTTCTGAATTGGTGTTGCTTCGGGGTGTTTTTCGGCGTGTTTGGCAGAAATTCCCAAAACCAATCCGCCGACCAGCGCCATGCAAGAAGAAAAGCCGGCTGTCAAACCGATTAAAAGCACGATAAATATATTATCTGGTTTGCTTACCGAGCCAACGTTAATATTAAATAACCCCAAGATTTTAACTATAAAATATAATATTGCTATCCAGACAAAACTGAGCGCAATATCTTTATACTTTTCCGGATCGCGCGTTAGCCAATGTTTATTATCGTTGCCAATCTCGTATCCGGCTTCTTCAATTTTTTGCCCTATTATCTTTTCGGCAATTGGTGTCGATGAATAAATCTCGGCGTTTTTGTATCTGTAGCTGACAACAACTCTCTTTATTTCTTTTACTTCTTTAAGCTTATCCTCAATTAAAATTTCGCAGGAGCGGCAATGCATGCCTTTTATTTTTATTATTTTATGTATCATTTTCCCCTTAAAATGAATCTTATTTATTTAATAATTTAGTAACTTTTAAAATTTCTTCGACCATTTTTCTTTTTCTCGATTCAGTACCGGCATTCATGGCATTAGTAAAACAGGTACGAAGATGTCCTTCCATTAGCATTTGATGAGCCGATTTTAATAGTCCAATAACAGCCAAATTTTGCTGCATAATGTCAATACAGTATTCGCCATTTTCAATCATTTTAGTAATTTTAGTGATGTGGCTCTGAGCTTTCTTGAAGTTGATTAAAGATTTTTCTTTTTGATTGTTCATTTTATTCCTTATTAATTATTTTTATACCATCACCTATGGTGGGGGTATACACATATATTAATATAATGATCGGATGGTGTCAATCTAACCTGATAATGCGTAACTGGTAAATAGTTATCCACAGGTTGGGGCATTGAATATTAAAAAAATGTACAACTTAGGCAATATATTTTATCCTTATAACAGGTTTAATTTAGCTTTTTCCCATATAAAAACTTGACACCTTGAAGCACTATCTAGATAATAGGTTTAAAAGTATCTATTAATTAATTTTCCCTCTTTTTGGGAAATAAGGAGGCCAATATGGCATTCTCTACCAAGTCCAAGAAGACCGGCGAAACTTACTTCTTGCACAGCAAGGATGTAACTTTGCGCGGTGGTCGCAAGCAAACAATTTACTACTTTGCTCGCGAAGAAAAATCTAATTCAGTCGATCTTCCAAATGGTTATGAAGTAATGGAAAATTCTCGCACCGGTTTACCAATGCTAAGAAGATCAAAGTAATTTAAATTTGATTTAATTGCATACAAAAAACTCTGCCATCAAGGCAGGGTTTTTTGTTATTTTAAATAAAAAAGTCCGGGAGAATAATCTTCCCGAACTTTGTCTATGTAGTTTAATGTGACGAAACTTTATTTTTCTTAAGCGGTGTTAGAATAATCTGGCGTATTTCATATTTAATTGTGTCATAAAAGATAATTGTACCAACAGTGAAAGCAATTCTTTGTCCTGAATAGTTAGTATATTGTACTAGCCAGCGAGTTGGAATTGCATTGTAGTATTCGTGCGAAATTTGGCCATTCTTTCCTGGTATATTTATATTTAGGTCGGCGCATCCAGTAAAAAATCGTTTCTTCTCGTCAGCAAAGACTGGTATTAGTGTAGCCAGAAGATTATTTTCTAAAACTGTTGTGTGTTTTTGCTTGGCTATCATTTCATATCTAACACTTTCGGATAATGAGATTTGGTCATCTTGAGAGAACGTAATCAAGCAGATTGTGATTCCGTTTAAAACCAAAACAAGGCCAAGCACGGCAAGAATTATACGTAACGACAATCGCCATTTATTGCATTCAGACAATGGTAACATTATTAGTGCTAGCCCTCCTATAGTACAGACCATAAACATGATGAAGGATATTATCATTTTTCCCATCTCCTTTTATTAAATAGCAAACATCTTCAGCCCAAATAATATTTACATTCAGGCTGAATATTAATTTATACTACATATATATTGAATTGTCAAGGTATTTCTGTTAAACTTATCAAGTAGGAGAAACAATTATATATGAAAAAATCAGAATTATATTTTGCTTTTTTGCTAGTACCGGTTGACATTGTCATGGTCATTATTTCTTTTGCGCTGGCTTACTGGTTTCGCTCCCAACAAGAAGTCATTTATATCTGGACTTTTCAGGAGTATTTTAAGTTTATATTATTAATGATGCCGGCGTGGATTTTAATTTTTGCTCTTGAAGGATTATACAGCACTAAAAATAATCGCAAAGGCTTAGATGAGTTTACCGGTATTTTTTTAGGTGTTTCTTCGGGTATTATGCTGGTAGTAATTTGGATATTTTTGTCCGGTACCTCGTTTTTTTCTCGTTTAGTAGTAATTTACGCTTGGCTGATTTGTATTATTTTAGTAGCTTTGGGCCGATTTTTAGTGCGTAGCGCCCAAAGATATTTGTATCGCTACGGAATTGGAGTGCACAGGATAATTTTTATTGGCAACAATCAAACCAGCTACAATATTATTAAAGTTCTTCAGGGCAACCGTTCGTTAGGATATAAAACTATTGGCGTGATTGATGGTAATGGCCCAAAAAGCAAAAATAATACACGCGATATTCGTATTTTAGGCAAAATAGAAGATTTAAAAAAAATAATCGACCGTAATCCTACCGATGAGATTTTTTTAACTGACACTACTTTATCAGAAAAAAAAGTTTCCGAAATTTTGGACCTATGCGAGGAAGAAAGAATTGCTTTTCAGCAAGCGCCAAATTTATTTGAAGTGAAGACCAGCCATACCGAAGTAACGACACTAGCAGGGGTACCCGTAGTTAAATTTCGCCGTACCCTATTAGACGGCTGGGGCATGATAATCAAAAGAATTATGGATTTTGTTGGTTCGCTAATCTTAATTATTATTCTTTCGCCGATATTGCTGCTGGTGGCATTGATTATCAAACTAACCTCGTCCGGGCCGGTGCTTTTCAAACAGAAGCGCGTCAAAGAAAACGGTGATTTATTCACTTTTTTAAAATTTCGTTCAATGAAAATTGATTATTGTACCGGTAATGAATATGGCGGTCAAAAAGCAGCGCAAATGCTAAAGGAGCTCTCGACCAAAAATGAGGCAGATGGTCCAGTATTTAAAATAAAAAATGATCCTCGAGTTACGTCTTTTGGCAAATTTATCCGCAAATTTTCTATTGATGAGTTGCCGCAATTTTTTAATGTTTTAATGGGCGATATGAGTTTAGTAGGTCCGCGGCCACCGCTACCTGAAGAAGTCAAAAACTACACCCGTTTTCAGCGCAAGAGATTGGCAATAAAGCCGGGTATTAGTGGTCTTTGGCAGGTTTCGGGGCGGAGCGACGTTGATTTTGATGACTGGGTAAAATTAGATATCTATTACATAGAAAATTGGTCGCTCGGCTTAGATTTAAAAATCCTCGCTCGAACATTTTGGGTAGTGATTACTGGAAAGGGAGCATATTAAATCAACTTAAAACTCAAAATAAGAATTAAGGAGTAAGAAGAAAGAAATAAGTTGCCTGGTTATAGAAGCTAGTATGGAAATTAGACGCTAGACAACAGACGATAGTTTTAAGATTCAAGATATAGCTTTGATCTTTGAGTTTTAACTTTTGAGATGTATTATGAAGATAGCTCTGGTTCATGATTTTTTAACGCAATATGGAGGCGCCGAACGTGTGTTAGACGCCTTTTTGGAATTATTCCCCAAAGCGCCGATTTATACGCTTGTTTATGATAAAGAAAAGATGGGTAAATATTATGGCAAATACGACGTCCGTCCCAGTTTTTTGCAAAATTCGCCTGGCGGTATTAAAAAGTATAAGTGGTATTTACCACTTATGCCTAAAGCCATTGAATCATTTGATTTATCAAATTTCGATGTAGTTTTATCCGACTCTTCGGCTTACGCCAAGGGCGTCATTACTAAAAAACCCACTATTCATATTTGTTATCTGCATACACCGACGCGTTATTTATGGTCGGATACGGAAAGTTATCTTAAGACTGCGCCGATTCCTAAAATTATCAGGCCAATTATGCCACTGACAATTAAATATTTGCGACAGTGGGATTTAAAAGCTTCCAAGCGACCAGATTTTTACATTGTTAACAGCAAAAATATAAATGATCGATTAAAAAAATATTATCATAGAGTTGCAGACGAGATTATCTGGCCGCCGGTTGATTGCGATAAGTTTAAATTTAGCCATAAAATATGTAACTTTTTTTTAGTTGTCTCCAGAATGGAACCCTATAAAAAAATTGATTTGGTAGTCGATGCTTTTAATAAGCTAAAACTACCTTTAAAAATTGTTGGGACAGGCACGAACGCCCAAGAATTAAAAAATAAAGCTGCTAAAAACATTGAATTTGTCGGTCGTGTGCCAGACCAGGAATTAATAAAATATATGTCAAGCGCTCAAGCGCTTATTTTTCCGCAAAATGAAGATGCGGGAATTACCCCACTGGAAGCAATGGCTTCGGGCCGTCCAGTAATCGCTTACCGAGCCGGCGGTGCCCTAGAAATAGTCAAACCCGGAGAAAATGGAGAGTTTTTTGACTTCCAAACCCAAGAGAGTATAATTAAAGTAATTAAGAAATTTGATTATAAAAAATACAATTCAGAATATATCCGTAAATTTGCCCAAGATTTCTGTAAGGACAAATTTAAAGAAAAAATTAAGCAATTTATAGAAAGGAAAGCTTATGGAGTTTAGAGATTATTTAGCTATTTTAGGCAAAAGAATCTGGTTTTTTATTATTGTAGTTATTTTAATTACTTTAGGAACTTATATTTTTACAACTATTCAGCCAAAAACTTATGACGCCTCAGCTTTTGTTAATATCATGATGCGGCCTTCCAGCGATCAGCAGGTTTATTATAATTATGATAATTATTATACTCTGCAATCAGGTTCGTTTTTTGCCGATAGAGTGGTTGTCTGGCTCCAAGATCCTTCCAGTATAATGGAAATTTACAATAAAGCCCAAGTGACTTTGCCGACTATTAAACTCAACAAGACAAGTAAAATTATCAATGGGCAAAAAAGAAACCCAGCCAGCATTTATGTGTTGGTAAACAATCAGGATAAAAATGTGGCTGAAAGTCTCGTTAATTCTACGGTAGATTTTATTAAAAACAAAACAGCTGATCTTAACCAAAAAGGCAGTATTAAAGGAATTGATCTCGACATTTCATCAACGGTCGTAGCAGAACGTAAAGTTTCAGTTTGGTTTAATACTGGTATTGGTTTGATAGCCGGTATTGTAGTTGGACTAGCTTTAGTATTTTTTGCTGAATATTTACAAAAGGAAAAGAAGGGATAAATAGACTGACCCTTCAATAAATTCAGGGCATTGCTAACGCAAAGGAGGATTTATCGCTTATATTGACGGATTGCGCAAGGTAAAAAAAACACGCAGTCTGGAAGATCAGCCAAAAATAAATCCCGATTGGCAGCCTTTACTAAAAAGGTCATCTTTTAGTTTTCCTTGGAAGAAATTTTTAATCGCCATAATTATTATCGGCATTGTTGTCGGTTCTGGCATTTTTACCACTACTTATGCATATCCGGTTATTAAAAAAAATGTGGTTTGCGCCATGAGATTCAATTCGGGCAAATATTTAATATTATTTCAAAATAACAACGAATTAAGGGCTTCCGGAGGGTTTATTGGCAGTTTTGCCGTTATTGAAACTAATAGCGGAAAAGTCAAAAATATCTCTTTTGACACTAATATTTATAAGCGCGATTGGCAGTTTACCCAAACTAATGATGTCGAGCCTCCCGGTGTATTAAAAAATTTTTGCCCCGACGGCAAATGGCAAATGCGCGACTCTAATTGGGCGGTGGATTATCCGGAAGCGGCACAAAAAGTTGCCTGGTTTTATCAACAGGAAGGCGGCACACCGGTTGATGGCGTAATTGCTATTGATGCGACATTTTTTGAAGAAATACTAAAAATTATCGGTCCGATAAAATTACCCGAATATAACACCACAATTACATCGGAAGATTTTTTCCCCGATATCCAATATAAAATAGAAAAAGAATATTATAGCGATCCAAGGAATATTGCCATTTACGAGCCAAAATCCATTTTAAAAGATCTAGCCAAAAACATTTTACCGGCATTTGAAAACAAGAAAAATTATTATCCAATGATAAAATCGATTTACAGCAATTTAGCGCATAAGCACATAATGTTATATTTTAGCAATAAAAACGCGCAAGATTTTGCCTTAGAAAAAAACTGGGCGGGGCAAATTATAACCACTGAGGGTCAAGATTATTTACATATTAACTATTCAAACTTAGGTGCTAACAAGAGTAGTTTGAAAGTTGAAGAAGAGGTTAGGGTACAAACAAATAAGCAAAATGGCGCCTTAGTAGACAATGTGCGCATAATTCGTACCCATAAAGGCACAAATGATTGGCCTGATGGCGAAAATCGTAGCTACGCCCGTATTTTAGTTCCCCAAGGAACCAAAATTTTGTCTATAGCTGTTGACGGGCAGGATGTTTTAAAAGACATCGAAGTTTCCAATGTTAATAATAAGACGCAATTTGCTTTTTGGATTAAAATTAAACCCGGAACAAGCAAAATCACAGAAATTAGCTATCAATTACCGGAAAATATCGATCAAAATAATTATTCTCTATATTGGCAAAAGCAAGCTGGGACTTTAGGCGATCAATTAGAACTGGAATTTAGCGGCCAAAAACTCTTTAGTGGCTATGTTAGTGAAGATAAGCTTATTTCATTATAATCGTTCAAGTCGTTCAAATCATTGTAACACGGTTACAACGCCTCCAACATCTTAAAACGCACTTGCCAAAAATAAGCTGGATATGTATACTAAAAATAGTTAATGATTTATATTATCCTTGACTAACGGGAGGGTTTTTTTATGGATTTGAATAAAGCAAAAAATCAAAATAGCGGTGATTCTAGCTACACAGCCAAAAACATCACTGTTTTAGAGGGTCTCGAGCCTGTTCGCCGTCGCCCTGGTATGTATATTGGCGGCACCGGTTCGGCAGGCTTACATCATTTAATTTGGGAAGTTGCCGATAACGCCATTGACGAAGCTATGGCCGGTTTTTGTGATCATATCGTTATTAGCTTATTGTCCGACGACATGGTAGCCGTGTTAGACAATGGCCGTGGTATTCCTGTTGATGTGCACAAACAAACGGGTAAATCTGCCCTAGAAACAGTTTTAACGATTTTACATGCCGGCGGCAAATTCGGCGACGGCGGCTATAAAGTTTCGGGCGGCTTGCACGGTGTGGGTGTTTCAGTGGTTAACGCGCTATCCACTTTTTTAGCCGCCTATGTCAAACGTGATAATAAAATTTATTTTCAAGAATATTCACGCGGCAATGCTAAAAATAAAATCAGCGAAATTGCTCCCGAATCAGTTCCCGGTCAATTCAAAACATTAGTTAGGGAGCTAAATAAAAATAATTCTGGCACGTTAATTATTTTTCGACCCGATGAGAAAATTTTTGAAAAACGTGAATTTAGTTGGAATACAATTATCGACCATCTGCGACAACAGGCATATTTAACTAAAAAGGTAAAAATTACTATTAATAAGGACGGCCAAAGCCATACTTTTTATTTTGAAGGCGGAATCCGATCGTATGTTAAGCATTTGGCTAAAAATAAACAACTATTTAATGACCCACCGGTTTATATTGAAAAGCGAATTGGTGATGTCAACGCCGAAATTTCTTTAGCTTATGTTGATGATTACAACGAACGTGTTTTTACTTTTGCCAATAATATTTATACTACCGAGGGGGGCATGCACTTAACCGGTTTTCGAACCGCACTGACGCGTGCAATTAACGATTACGCTAAGAAAAACGAGATATTTAAAAATGGCGACTCGCTAACTGGCGATGATGTTCGCGAAGGTTTAGTTGCTATTATTTCCGTAAAGTTGAAAGAGCCGCAATTTGAAGGTCAAACAAAGGCCAAATTAGGTAATCCTGAAGCGCGTACTGCTGTGGAAACGGTTGCTTATGAAGGGCTTTCGACTTATTTTGGTGAAAATCCTCACGAGGCGCGCAAAATTTTAGAAAAATGCGCACTTTCTTTGAAGGCACGTTTAGCAGCTAAAGCTGCTCGCGAAACAGTTATCCGCAAAGGTGCTCTAGAGGGCATGACTTTGCCAGGAAAATTGGCTGACTGTTCGGAAAAAGAAGCCGCCAAAAGCGAGCTCTATATAGTAGAAGGCGACTCAGCCGGCGGCAGCGCCAAACAAGGTCGCGACAGATCATTTCAGGCTATTTTGCCTTTGCGCGGTAAAATTTTAAATGTTGAGCGCGCGCGGCTTGATCGTATGCTTACTTCTGAGGAAATCAAAAATTTAATTATCGCGCTTGGCGCCGGTATTGGCGAAGAAATGACCATCGAGAAAATCCGTTATCATCGTATTATTATTATGACCGATGCTGATGTCGATGGCAGCCACATCCGCGCTTTGCTTTTGACATTTTTTTATCGCCATATGCCTGAGGTTATTTCGCGCGGATATCTATATATTGCCCAGCCGCCGCTTTACGCCATTACTTCGGGAAAAGAGAAGGTCTATGCTTATAGCGACGAAGAAAAGGATAGAGTGATCGAAAATATACATAAAACTTCACAGGATAAGATTAATATTCAGCGCTATAAAGGCTTGGGTGAAATGAATCCTACCCAGCTTTGGGAAACTACTATGGATCCACAAAACAGAATTTTACTTCAAGTTACTGTTGAGGAGGCAGAACGAGCTGATGAGATTTTTTCTATGTTAATGGGTGATGAAGTTTTACCGCGCAAATCATTTATTCAAACCCACGCTAAGTCAGTCAAAAATCTAGATATTTAAACGAAAGGTTTTTCATGCCCAATAAAAGTAAAAATTCAATCCCTGATAGCAAACATATGAAAAGCCGTGATCAAGAATTGGTTGAGACCAATGCCTATTTGCGCCTTGATCGAGAACATAAAAAGTGGTATCGTCGCGGCGCGATGGGTAAACAGCGTGGCAAGCCGAAATATGCGCCACCCAAGGAAAAAAAATAGCAAGGAGAAGATAAATTATGGATGAAAATAAAGACAATATAAATGATCAAATTCAGCCGCAAGAAACAGAATACGGTAAAATTCTGCCTAGATTGATTGATAGAGAGATGCAGGAGAGTTACCTTGATTACGCCATGAGCGTTATTGTTGCTCGGGCATTACCTGATGTGCGTGACGGCTTAAAACCGGTGCACCGACGGGTATTGTATTCTATGCACGAACTTGGTTTGGGTTCACGCTCTAAATATCGTAAATCTGCAACGGTCGTTGGAGATGTACTAGGCAAATATCATCCGCATGGCGATGTCGCTGTTTACGATACTCTAGTGCGCATGGCTCAGCCATTTTCTATGCGCTATAAATTAGTAGATGGGCAAGGCAACTTTGGTTCTATGGACGGAGATTCCCCGGCTGCCATGCGTTATACTGAAGCAAGGATGACGGCACTTTCTGAAGAAATGCTGGCAGATATTGAAAAAAATACGGTAGATTTTGTACCTAACTACGATGGCACTCGCGAAGAGCCTAAAGTATTGCCAGCAAAATTGCCGCAATTACTTCTTAATGGCAGTTTGGGTATTGCTGTTGGCATGGCAACAACTATTCCACCCCATAATTTATCAGAGCTTTGCGATGGTACTAGTTATTTAATTGATAATCCCGAAGCTAGTGTCGACGACTTAATGCAATATGTCAAAGGACCCGATTTTCCTACCGGCGGCAATATCTACGGCGCGGAAAATATTAAAACTGCCTACAGCACAGGAAAAGGAAAAATTGTAGTCCGGGCAGTGGCCAATATCGAAGAAAGCAAGCGCGGCTTTCGCATCATTGTCTCGGAATTACCCTATCAGGTAAATAAAGCTGATTTAATTTCTAAAATTGCTGATTTAGTAAAAGACAAAAAAATCGAAGGCATCTCTGATTTACGCGACGAATCCGACCGTAAAGAAGGTGTGCGCATCGTAATTGAGCTAAAGTCCAACGCCTATCCTAAGAAGGTATTAAATTTGCTTTACGAACACACTAATATGCAAACCGCTTTTCATGTGAATATGTTGGCTCTAATTGATGGCATTCAGCCGCGCATTCTATCTTTAAAAAATGTCCTCGAAGAATTTATTAAACATCGTCAATTAGTTGTGCGTCGACGCACTCAATTCGAGCTAGACCGCGCCAAAGACCGCGCCCATATTTTAGAAGGTCTAAAAAAAGCGCTCGACCATATTGACGAAATAATTTCCACGATAAAAAAATCCGAAACCAAGGAAATCGCCCACGATAATTTAATGAAAAAATTTGCCCTTTCCGATAAACAGTCAACGGCAATTTTAGAAATGCGTCTTTCTGCCCTGGCTGGCTTGGAGCGTCAAAAAATCGAAGACGAATTAAAAGAAAAACTCAAACTAATCGCCGAATTATTAGCAATTTTAGGCTCGGAAGCTAAAATATTAGATATTATCAAGCGCGAACTCAACGAATTAAAAGAAAAATATGGTGACGAGCGAAGGACAAAAATATTTGCGCGGCCAATCGGTGAATTTAGCGCCGAAGATCTAATTCCTAATGAGCAAGTTGCCATTACTTTAACTACCAGTAACTATATCAAGCGCGTGCCTGTTTCTACTTATCGCGCGCAAAATCGGGGTGGCAAAGGGATTATCGGCATGGAGACAAAGGAAACCGACGCAGTCGAGCATTTAGTCGTGGCCTGGACGCATGACGATATAATGTTTTTTACCGATAAGGGTCGTGTTTTTACCTGTAAAGTTTATGATTTGCCGGCCGCTTCTCGTCAGGCTAAAGGTCAAGCCATTGTTAATGTTTTACAAATTTCGCCAGATGAGAAAGTTACCGCGGTTTTAACGATTTCTGCTAAGGATAATAAAGAAGCTAAGCCCAAATATTTCTTTATGGGAACGGTTAGGGGCGTAATTAAAAAAACAGAAATATCCGCCTATCAGAATGTTCGAAAAACAGGCTTGATTGCTATAAAATTAAAACTCAAGGATGAATTAAAATGGGTTTGTACTACTAATGGAGAAAATAATATTATTATAGTTAGTAAGCTTGGTCAGGCAATCTATTTTTCTGAGCGTAATGCTAGGCCAATGGGCCGCAGCGCTTCTGGTGTTCGCGGAATACGCTTAAGAAGCGGTGATGAAGTTATAACTATGGATGTGGTACGCGAAGATAAAGCGGAATTATTTACGATTTTGCAAAATGGTTACGGCAAACGCACGAACATTAGCCACTTTCATATCCAAAAGCGCGGCGGCGTGGGAATTCGCGCCTCAAAGGTTAATACTAAAACCGGGCCATTGATTCGCGCTTTAATTACTTATGGTGATGAAGGCGAAGTAGTAATAATTTCCGCTAAAGGGCAAATGATTAGAACTTCGTTAAAAGCAGTCAAAAAACTTGGCCGCGACACTCAGGGCGTAACATTAATGCGTCTAAAATCTAGCGATAAGGTTGCTTCTATGACGGTATTCGTCAAAGAAAAAGTAGAAGCACCAAAATCGGTTGAAAAAGTCAAGACAGTCGAACCAACTAAAAAAATCCCGACCACAGCAAAAAACACATCAGCAAAACCACTAAAGATTAAAAAAGTGATCGAAGAAGAACTAGAACCAATAAAAGAAGAAAAACCGATTAAGCGCGAATTTAAACCAGTCGTGCGCGCCCAACAAAAACGAGAAATGTATAAAATTAAGACTATTAAAGATAAAAATTCCCCATCAGAAAAATCAAAAGATGAAGAAGTAAATTATTGGGGTAATAACAAGCGTAAATAACAATGATGAAAAAAAATTATTACAAATCCGCTAAACGCCGTCAGTATAACAATCAACCAACGGTTGATCACCATGTTGATTCGTTAAATACGGAAAAAAAAGTAACTAGCGGTGAAGAAGAAACTCAAAAAAAACCAGTCGAAATTCCGCAAATTATTACCGTGCGGGAATTTGCCGTACTGCTAGAATTACCAATAACTGCAATTATTACCGAACTTATGAAAAACGGAGTAATGGCTTCGATTAATGAATCGATAGATTTTGATACTGCCGCTATTGTCGCTGATGAGCTGGGATTCGAAGCAAGAAATCAAAAATCAAAAATCAAAAATCAAAAAGAGCTAACTACGGAGGAGAAAAAACAGCTTAAGTCCCGGCCGCCGGTAATCGTGGTAATGGGACACGTTGACCACGGTAAAACCAAGTTGCTTGATTCTATTAGAAAAACGGACGTTGTCTCAACAGAATCAGGAGGAATTACCCAACATATCGGGGCATACCAAACTACTTGGCAATCAAAAGATAAGAAAAAACACTTATTAACTTTTCTCGATACACCTGGGCATGCCGCCTTTTCTGCCATGCGCGCCCACGGTGCTAATATCACTGATATTGCTATTTTAGTTGTCGCAGCTGATGATGGTGTTAAACCGCAAACTAAAGAAGCTATTTCTCATGCCAAAGCCGCCAATATTCCCATAATTGTAGCCATTAATAAAATCGATAAACCTACTTCTGATGTCGAAAAAGTTAAACGCCAACTGGCGGACTTAGATCTTTCCCCCGAAGAATGGGGCGGTAAAACGGTGATGGTACCGATTTCCGCCAAAGAAGGAAAAAATATCGATAAACTACTGGATATGGTAATTTTAACTGCGCAAATGGCAGAATTAAAAGCAATAAAGACCGGTTTTGCCGAAGGCGTGGTAATTGAATCGCATATGCAAGCTGGTGTCGGGCCAGTGGCAACTATTTTGGTACAGAAAGGTAAGCTCCAAACTGGCGATGCTTTAGTAATCGGTCAAACGTACGGCAAAGTTAGGTTAATGGAAGATTTTCGCGGGAAGAGAATTTCGGAAGCTCTACCTTCGACACCCGTAAAAATTGCCGGTCTTCATGATGTTCCTAATTTTGGTGATTTTATGCAGGTTATGGCTGACGAACGCCAAGCGCGCAATGCCGTAGCGGTAAAAACTATTAAGCGAAAAGTTTTTGGCCTGGCCGAAGTATCCGAAGAAGCCCAGGAAGGAAAATTAACTGAATTAAATATTATTGTTAAAGCTGATACTCAAGGGTCACTGGGAGCAATTAAAACATCGCTAGAATCAATTAGCGAATCAGGAGTGCAAGTTAAAATTGTTAATGATGGAGTAGGGGACGTTAATGAATCGGATATCAATATTGCCATTTCTTCTAAGGCGATTATTTTAGGCTTTAAAATTAAATTGCCGCCAGCGGTAAAGAAATTTGCCGATGAAAAAGGGATTAAAATTTCTCTTTATGATATTATTTATAATTTATTAGACGATGTTACTGCGGCAGTTAAGGGGTTGATTAAACAAGAATTTGTGGAAGTGCTAGTGGGAAAATTAGAAGTCTTGAAAGTGTTTCATTCGACCCGCGGTCGAAAGGTAGTGGGAGGAAAAGTAGTTGATGGACAGATCGAAAAAGGGCTTAAAGTTCATCTGTATCATTCCGGCGATCAATCTGGCGATGGTGTAATAGTTGGATTGCAAAAAGAACAGAACCAAGTTGAGGTGGTGGAAAAAGGTTTTGAATGCGGATTGGCTATTGAAACAACGACCGTTATAAAACCAACCGATATTATTGAGTGCTATAAAATTGAGGAAAAATTAAGAAAATAGAGTATTCACACACAAAATAAATACCCGAGGATTTCCCTCGGGTATTTTATAAAGTAAGTTCTGAGTTTTTTATTCATTTGTGTTCTTTGTTTTCTTTGTCTAGCGTGTAGGCTAAGGTTATCCCTCCAATTATAAGAACTGCGCCAGCGGCCATGTCGTATCGGTTAGTATTCTTAAATCCGTTTGCCAGCATATAGATACCCACAACTACACATATCATTGCTGTTATAGCTATGGCTAAGCACAGCATTTTCATTTTCTTCCTCTCTTTCTATAATTTACATGAGAGTAATTCTATAGAAATTTCATTGATGATGTAACCGCAATAGGCCAGAAGGATCGTGAATATTAAAACAAATATTGCCCGCTTACGTTTACTTGGAACGTGCATAATAACCATGGCACACAACAGACCCATTACGCCGCTGAAGGCTAAAATCAGGATACTGACGAATACCATGATAATCAAGCCAATAATCACCACTGTTTCTCACCTCTTTTTTAAAAATACTAATATATTGATATTTCTTTTAACCTAAATCTATATCATATTTTATCTAAGATGTCAAATAAATGTTGCAGTGTTAACCTTAAACCACCTCGGGGGTGGTAACAGGTTGGGGTTGTAAAATACTGGAAGAAAAAGATAAATAAAAAGCCCAGGTGATTCAGCCGTCTGGGCTTTATTTGTATTAATTGTTATGGTGATTCAGCCTTCTTCGGAGGCGGAAGACCCTTGGTTTTATCGGCCGACAGATAGAGATCGTATTTTCTGATCCCCCCCGACTCAGTAATCGCGAGCCTGTCAATGTTATGACCAGCTGTGGTCGTGATATTAACGACATTTTTGGGCAATTGTTTATAGATCGGTTGCTCGTCTTTTTCACCGAGCAGGAGAAGATAGATGTTATCGTTTTTTTCGCAATAAGCGCAAACCGAATAGGTTGTATTTTCAAGAAGTCTGCTTATTTTACCTGGTTTGCCTATTTCAGCTTGTATGGATAAGTCAGCAGTGATAATTATGATTGTAGCAACGCATGCGCCAGAAAGAAACTTCATCCATAGAGGCTCATCACCTTGGGTTTCTGCCAGCATTCCAGCGAACATTGAAAGAAAGAATGATTAGCGCCAGCAACATGATGGTAATAATTATCACAATCCACATTTTCTCTTCCTCCTTCAATTTCCAATCTCTAGAATAGCTATATAATCAACGCATTTGATTGCGTGTGATTGCTAATTTTAAGGTACAGTACAAACATCAGGTACGCATTATTTGCATATCCAGACCTTAAAGTGTATCATCATGTTGCTAAAATGTCAAGCTTTGTTTATAATTAAAATAGAATAGACAATTAGACGACCGCCCGCCATCGCAAGCCTGGATACTCAGGCGTTGCGGGCAGGTAGACGCTAGTTAATAAAGGGGAATATTTAGTGGATGGAAATTACACGGGAAAAATTGCTGGTTTAACCTCACAAATCCAATATTTTTGGCAAAGTTTGGATTTTTTTAAAAGTCCCTTTGCGATTTTGGACATTATTTTAGTTGCCTTAATTTTGTATTTAGGCTATTTGCTTCTTAAGGAAACGCGTGCACTGCGTATTTTATATGGAATCATAATTCTGGCAATAATTTTCTTTATTGGCAAATTTTTCCAGCTTACAGCTTTAAATTATGTGCTGCAATATTTATTTACTATGATTATCGTTGCCATTCCGATTGTGTTTCAGCCGGAACTGCGAGCCTTTTTGGAAAAAGTCGGCCGAGCGCAAATTATTGGTGATTTTGCCTCGCTAAAGAGAAAAGAAATTGCGCAAGTCATCAAAGAAATAATTGGCAGTGTGGATGTTTTAAGTCATAACCGAGTTGGCGCATTAATCGTGTTAACCCAACGCACGGGCTTGCGAGAATATATTGAAACCGGCACCAAATTAAATGCCACGGTTACTCAAGACTTAATTTTATCGATTTTTACACCCAAAACACCGCTTCATGACGGCGCGGTTATTACCGGAAATAATAACCGCGC
>JAMDBS010000060.1 GCA_023487325.1 Patescibacteria group bacterium | reverse complement strand
ATAATTTTGTGATAAACTCCACAAATCTATTTTCACAAATTATTCGAATCATTTGTAATATTTGTGATATAAGATTTGTGGGGCTTGTATCCTATTATGTCCTATTTGAAAAACGATAATATTCTCTGCAGTAAGGTGGGTTGTTGCTGCAAACGCATTTTCTCAGCAATTTTTTCTGTTGTGAAAGCATTGGGATAAATTTCACGATACATCTCTTCAGCGTTGGTGACAGTCTTGATAAAACCGACTGTTTCGTTGGGTAATACTATGTCGCGAGAGATCAAATAACGATCGGCCACTGAACCACCTGCGTTGTAGGCTGTCAAAACCGCCTTATAATCATTGTTGTACATATCCAATTTTTCCCGAAGATAATAAATGCCATAGCGAATGCTGGTTTCCGGATCAAACAAATCGCCCACTTTGCTATCGCCGATTCTCTCGGCAATACCTGCAGCTGTGGAAGGCATAATTTGCATCAGACCAGAGGCGCCAACACGAGAAACAGAGTCGGCATTAAAACGGCTTTCGGTGTAAATTACCGCGGCGGCGAAATATGGGTCTACGTTATACTGTTGAGCATATTTAGCAATGTATTGTTCGTAATCCAGCGGATAAGCGACACTGCCCCAAATTTTGGGGAAGAAAACATAAACAATTACACCAAGAATAATGATTATGCCTGAAGCTATGGTAATTTTTAGCCAAAGTCTCATAGTAACTCCTTTTAATTTCTCATTTTTATAATACCACCTCATCTTAAAAATGGCAAGAAAAGGGGGTTATAAAATAAAAAAGGACGGAAATTTTCCGTCCCAATTTTCAATCTAAGAAGTGGTTAATATTTTTCAAACACTTCTTCTGCTCTCCTCACTTTTCCATCTTCAGGATCATCATCGTCAATAAATTCAGTCGTCACGCGCAGATTGACAACCTTTTGTCCGTTGGCAACAATTTCAATGAATGGCGGTGATCCTGGAAAAATTTTAATCTCAACTTCACCACTGATTTTAGTTATTTCCGCTTTTCTGATTTTTTCTGCCAAATTATTCACCTCCTTCGGTCGATCAATTAAAAGATTTTACGAAATTGTTTGGGTTGGCTATTATTCTTCAGCCTCTTGATTCATCTGCCCGAGAAGGAGCTTCTACGGAAATTTTTTCATTATTATCCGGGGTAAGTAAGTCTATGGAGTTCGATGTCCATGAACTTACGCAAGTCTCCGTAGGTCTTGACATATTTTTGGATAACAACGCGTATCCTTTTGCATTTGTCGCAAGCCAGCAAATCGTCATCTATGCCCGGAATGCGAGATATTTGCCCACCACAGTCAACGTGGATACCAACCGGTGAACACAGTTCGTTTTTGTCTCGAAGGTGTTTGGCATGCACCAGGCGATAGCAACCAAGCCGAAGTTTGTATTTTATTGTAGCTTGTGGTTGATATTCGCACAGTAGATCACCAGAATCTGTTAGCTTGATTGGTTCAAGCGGTCTAGCCTGCTTGATTTGTTTAGCTACACATTGCTTTATTTCTTTAGTGACGGTTTCATCAAACTCCATTTTGGGATATTCAATAATGGTGTTGTAAAGATTGTCTAGCCATTCAGTGGCAAATATGTCAGTGCGACCATCCTTGTCGTGCACCTTGATATAGGTGTGCCAATTAGACAAATATGGTTCCTGACCGCCGTCAACTCGAGGACGGTTGCTAGACATCGATCCTATAGCAAGCTTGCCATGACCGAACCCAGCCATAACCAGGACGCTATGCAATACCGATCTATCTTCATCTGACAGCCTGGACTTTCTTCCCCATCCTTTTGAATTTGAATGGACAAGATTATAAAAATCAGTAGCAGCTACTTGAATTTTTTTCCTCAGCTTTGATTGCTCTATCAGCATGTTAAAAAACACCTCCTTGTTAATATTAATGCAACATTAGCGCATTGAGTGTGTTTTGTCAAGGAAAAATGGCAAGAAAACATTGTTAATTGTTGTATGCGGTTGATATTTCAAATAGGATAGCTATAATAATCATGGATTGAGAAAGTAAATTTACATAGTGATATGAGATGAGGTGAAAGTAATGGATATTAGACAATGGATGATTGACGATCCTGAAGAACTGAAAGACCTAATACAGAAAAAACCCATGACTATTGAATCTATTATAGAAACATTGGGAAACAAGATTTCTCTAATTTATTTCGATGATACTGACGGAAAGAATTCAGGAATAGCTATTCCAGTGTTTGAGGACAAGAAACCATCCGGCTTGTATACAATTGTATTGCTTGATTCTAGAAAATTCAAACTAAATAACAAAAAATTGAAAAAAGTAAAAATATATCACCTTTTTCATGAGATAGCACACGTGTTTTATTCTGCAAATGGGAACCCATGGACTAAAGATATGCGATCTATGAAAATAGAAAATTTGCTGAAAAAAGAAGCAGAAAGATTCATTAAAGAAAATAAAGATTTTGCCGAAGATATTTATGATAGAGCTAGAGCCGGGGATTTTTTAGAAGATGAACTATTATAAATGGCCAGAGTAAAAAAATACTGGCCTTTTTGTTTATATTAAAAAAACCGCCATTGCGGATTAATTTGTGTAAATTGGTGGGCGAGGAGGGATTCGAACCCTCACGAGCTTTTGGCTCACAACATTTTAAGTGTTGCGTGTCTGCCATTCCACCACACGCCCTTACCTCTATTTCTACCACGATGAGAAGGCTTTAAACTGTGACAATTTGGACAAAGAATTTGTAGATTCTCGATTTTGTTGTTATGACTATCGCCATCAATATGATGGATTTCTAAAGGAATTCTGCCGTCTGCTGATTTTTGTGCCCAACCGCATTCTTCGCATTTTCGTGGTTTTAAATTTGCCTTAAACAATCTCTTTTTTAATTTATAACTCTGAAAATTACTGTTTGCGAGTAGTATACTATCGAGCGATAATCTTGGCTTTCCAATTCCTTTCAACCCTTTGTTCCAAGCCTGGCCTTTAAAATGACTTGTATCTATCTTATATATTTTAATAAATTTTTTGATTTGAGAATAGTTTCCACCAGCTTCATTTAAATTAAGAAGTTTAAGCACCTGCCTGACACTTGTGCTTTTCCTAGCAGCATTGGTTAAATCAGCTTTTTCCCATTTTCTTTTTCTCATGAATATATTATATCACAATAGTGGCAGAGGTTAAAGTATATATAAATTATTAATCTACCATTATCTTCCAACCACCATTTTTGTCTTGAACTAATTTTCCATCAATCGTAAACCCCGAGGCTTTTCTGAGGCCACCGCCATCAAAGATGGCGGCCAATTGAGAAACATCCACGTCATTTCTTTCTGTGCGGATGCTGGCTTTAATTTTACCATTTTCCAACTCGGAAAACAAGATGGCTGCTCGGGTATCGGGGATGGCGTTGATAAGATTTACGGCGCCAGCCAAATCTGCGCCGGTAGCGTGATAAGCTTGCAGATCTTTTTGGGTGATGATGGAAGTGACCAAGCCCAACTGCTGATTTCTCTGAATTCGTGACAGTACCACCCCCCAAATTTTTAAAGCCGGTACAGTTTTGCCATTGGTGACATTTTTAGTGATGTGCTTGAGCTTGGCTCCGGAATTAAGTAGTTCTCCAGCCATATTTAAAGCTGTTGGTGAAGTGTTGGAATGCTTAAATGAGCCGGTGTCGGTATATAAGCCACAAAGCAGACAAGTGGCAATGTCTTGATCAATTTTTACGCGCATATTTTTTAGTAGTTTATAAACAATTTCCGAGGTTGATGAGGCTTGATAATCTACCAGGTTATACCAAGCAATTTTATGAACATCATTTTTAGGGTGATGATCAATATTGATGATTTTCTTGCGCCTTTTGTGAGCGTAATATTTCAAGCGATCAATGTAGCCGGTTCTTTTTAAGTCCCCGCAGTCCAAAATAAAAATTAAATCAAAATCGCCCAATAAAAAATCTTTTTTTATAAGACTGACTTTTGGTAGGAAACTAAATACTTGCGGATTAGCATCAACACAAACAGCACTGATAGATTTACCCATATTTTTTAGCACAAAAGACAAAGCCAAGGTGCTGCCCAAGGCGTCGCCGTCGGGATTTTCGTGGGTTATCAAAAGTATTCGAGAAGCCGAGTTGATTCTCTCAAATAAATTATTTAGTTTTAGCATTTAGAATATACACCTTACGTTCTTCTTGGTTGATATTGGATTTGGCAATTTTAAGGCTATCTAGATTTTCCGGTGAAACCCCTTCCAGTTTGGAAAAGGCTGAGGCATCTTGGTAGTACATAGGGATTACCACGGCCGGGTCAAGATCATTGATGGCGCTCATGGCTTCTTTTGGGTCAAATACTTTATCCCCGCCAATCGGCACAAAAGCAATATCCACATCGTCAATTCTATCTAGTTCTTCGTCGGACAATTCTTTTTTGCGTTGGTCTAAATAAACAATGTTCATGTCTTCGCTGCAAAGTAAGGTAATGCCGTCAAAGCATTCGATCTCGGTGCCGCCGACTTCGTATTCACCTGGGCCATCAACTGAAAAATCATAAACCTTAATTTTTTCACCCAAACTAATCTCGCCTTTTTTAGTTTTAATCTTAAAATCCCCATTGCCAAAATAATCAATTTGCATATAACCTCGCTATTAAAATATTTTATTTGTTAGATTAATATTATCTGAAAAATCCCATTTGTGCAAGGATATGAATAAACAAAAACCAGTCGGGATCGCCGACTGGCTGTAATACAAAATTCGAAAAATTATTGGCAGTAGAGATCGACAAGATAGTTATGTTGTTCATCTCCACCTACAATATATGAGTGATCTTGATTTTCGGAAATGCCCAGTATTGTATTGTTTTTTTTACTGACTACTGCCAGAATCATAAACCCCGAAGAAGAATGCCAAACATATTTCCATAAGGATTTGTCTTCCCAAATCTCTACAGAAACCGGTAGACTATCACCGAATCGGCTTGCATCACGAATGGAAAATATTTTAAATCGAGCAATATCTTTTTGTTCGGTGCTTGCGGGTTGTAGAATAATCACCGGCGGAGACTGTTCGTTTTTTATCACTTTCATTCTGCATTTGTCGGAAGTGATTTTCTCATGGCTTTTTGGGCGATAGTCATAAATCAGGATACTTTTAGCCCGATAAACTATGTAGTCATCGCAATTTTCCAGAATTTCAATTTGTTGGGCAATTTCTTCGTCGATATCCACTTCAACTACCCTGTCCAACAATACTTTTCCAGATGCGATTTCTTTTTGATCAAAATCTTCGAGTTGAACATTTGAAATGTATTCCAGATTGTCATGTATTGCTTCATCAACAATACTTAAGCTGAGGTGATTTCTTGATAGGATTTGTTCGAGAGACAAAGTTTTATCTTTGAGGCCGTTATGCGCTTGCTTTGGCTGGACGTAAATTTCCCCTATGGCAATCCAAATTTTGGCCATGCTAACGATATCTGGTGCTAGCTTGTAATAGGCGTTGATAATCATAGTTTCCAACGGCTTTAGATTTTTAATGCTTCTTTCGCCATAACGATTATCAAGATGGAACGAGTATTTAGAGTTAGGCGATTGAATAATATGATTGATTTCGTTTGCCACTAATTCAACAAATTTTTTCACGATTTCCAAGGAATTAGGATCTTTCATGATTTTTCCTCCTCATGATCAATTTATAAAGGATGCGCTTCTCAATGCAAAACTAGATTAGCACTTTTTTGCAGTCATGTCAATGTATATGAATAAAAAGCCAGTCGGGATCTCCGACTGGCTGAGTGAATTAATAAAAGAAAACCACCAGCGTTAGCTGGTGTGTTCGTTTTATAGCGA
>JAMDBS010000002.1 GCA_023487325.1 Patescibacteria group bacterium | reverse complement strand
GTCCACTATTTTTTTAATAGATTTAATACTAAAATTATTTTTAGGTAAAAACTTTTCAATTTCAGTAAAAATTTCCACGAGAGGAATATTTTTTTGTTTGGCTAAAATGGTTAGGCGGCGCAAGGTGATTTTATCAATTCTAAATTGGTCGGAATTAGCCAGGTGAAAAAGAGATAAGTTGTCATCGGGGTTGTAAAGAATCTTAAGATAAGAAATAATTTCTCGAATCTCTTCCCTGTCGTAAAGTCCGCGACTGCCGACAAATTGGTATGGAATATTATTATTTTTTAAGATAGAGATAAAATCATCGGCATAGGAATTGGCGCGGATCAGGATAGCAAAATCGCCAAATTTACTTTTACCGAGCTTTATCTTCTCAATGATGTGCTTAATGATTTCTTCTATTTCGCTAGAGTTTTCTTGAAAGTGCCAGAATTTGACATTGGCACCTTTTTTTTCCGAAGTTAATCTTTTGCTGATTTTTTCCTTGAATTCTAGACGATTTGGATTGTTATTTTTAATTAGTTTATAACTGGCGTCAAGGATTTGGCTGGTGGAGCGGTAGTTTTTTGTCAAAACCACTTTTTTGGCTTGAGGGTAATTGGCTAAAAATTCCATAATATTGGAAACAGAGGCGCCGCGAAATTTGTAGATTGATTGATCGTCATCACCGACAACAGTGAGGTTTTTAAATTTTTCTGCCAACAAATAGATTAATTCTCCTTGGGCATAATTGGTATCTTGAAATTCATCAACAAAAATATATTTATATCTATTTTGCAAACTCTCCAACACGGTTTTTCTGCTTTTTAATAATTCCAAAGTTTTCAAAATCAAATCCCCAAAGTCAAAATAGTTGGCGGTCTTTTTTAAACACTCATAGACTTTGTAAGCATTGGCCTGTTCAAAAATAATTGCAGTTTTTTCGGCAAGTTCTAAATTATCAGGATCTTTTTGGGAGAGCTTGTGACATTTGCTAGAAAGATTTAAATAATCATTGACTGAGACGATTTCGTCTTTGGCTCGGGAAAATAATTTTATTAAGCTTGCTAAAAACTTTTGCGGACTGGAAATTGGTTTATAAATATTTAAATTAAATTGATCCAAATTTTGTCTTAAAAATAATATCTGTTGTGATTCGGTTAAAAGCTGAAAATCCGGCGAGATGCCGCCGACAATGCCGTATTCTTTTAAAATGTCTTGGCAAAAACTGTGAAAAGTGGCGGCAGTAAAATCATAGGTGCCCAATGGCACCAAGAGGTCAATTCTCTCTTCCATCTCTTTGGCGGCCTTATCAGTAAAGGTTAAAGCCAATATCTCCGAGGGTTTGGCGATTTTTTGTTCAATTAGCCAGGCAGCTTTATGAGCAATAGTTTTAGTTTTGCCGGTGCCTGCGCCAGCAATCACCAAAAGCGGCCCGTCCGAATAAGTGACAGCTTGGCGTTGTTCCTGATTGAGGTCTCGTAAAAGCTTTGATTTTAGCATAGCAAATTGATTATATCAATAAACGGGTATCTTATCAAAAATCAATATAATTTTCGTTCGGATGTCGCCTCACTTTCGGCCTACCTAACCTGCCTAGTCCTCCGCTTGCCTTCACAAAGATTACTTTGATTTCGGCTACGCTTCGGACACCGGCACTTCGTTCGGCAACAATCCTCGCTCAATTATATACAAAATGCAGATCAAAATTGCTTGTCTTATGTATTATGATCTATTTTATGAGTTCTTTGATTTTATCTTCTATTTCACTAAGATCTATGCCATTGGAATATTGCTCGATAATTTTGCCGTTTTTGAAAAACAAGATATTGGGGACGCTCATGATGCCGAAAGTGCTGGGAGTTTGAGGGCTATCTTCTACATTCATTTTATAAATTTTTATTTTATCAGTATATTTTTTGGCCAGTTCTTCAATGTAAGGTTTAAGTTCTTGGCAGGGGCCGCACCAGGAAGCATAAAAATCAACCATCACGGGTGTTTTTGCATCAATTACTCCGGCTTTAAAATTTTGATCGTTAATCTCTTCAAGCATTTTTGCCTCCTTATACTTTGCTAGTTGCCAATATATATTTTTGGGAAAAATATTTTACCAATTCATAGCCGCCAAATAAAACACTAACATAAAATAAATCGCCTAGCAAGGTGGACTTAAAAAATGGTATGGCCATAATATAGCTTTGAGCCAGGCCTGAAAAATTGGCCGGATAAATACTGGAAAATGCCCAAACCGCATAGTTGGTGACCAAATAAAAAATTACTGAAGCCAAAAGTGAACCGCCGACAATATTATACATATTTTTATTTTTACCAATATACATTCCCAGAAATGCGCAAAGAGCAAAACAAAGATAAACGCTGATCATGATAGTGGGGTTGTAAAAACCGATAAAAATATCAGAAATAAACATAGCCAGAAGCGGGATTATAATAGCCTGCTTTTTGTCTAAATATGTTCCGCCGAATAGAGCCAAGGCTGCAATGGGCGCAAAATTTGGCGGCAGATCAATATAACCAAAATGTCTTAAAACTCGTAAAGCCACAGCTGCCGCAATAAAGAAATAACCAAGAATTTTCATATTGACCTCAAAATAATGTGTTAATCTCCACTAATATTTTCTCACGAATCATACGAATTAAATTTGTATTATTTGTGTTAACAAAATTCGTGGGACTTATAGCATTGGTTTCACCACGTTTCCATTTTCCATTCTATAATATCATTGGCTTGGGGTTTTAAATCGGTGATGCCGACTTGTGAGTAACCATTATTATAATATAATGCCCAATAATAATTATCGTGTTCGGCTAATTTGCCAATTTGCTTTACCCACATGCCCCAGCCGTAATTTTTGTAAACTAATAAAAAGGCATATTTGTCAGCGGCTTTGCGCATTATATCCCAACCATTGTCGTTTTCTGTCCAATCTATTTTATAAGAATCTAATCCCTGAATTTTTAATTGAACTGTTTTGGCAATAATATTTTTTGTGGGTTCAGCGCTTGGTTTTGTAACGTTTGGTGTTGATGATTGGGGAGTTTGAGTGGTTGTAATGTCAGCAGATCCAGTTTCGGCAGTTTGCGTATTATTTGTTTTTAAGCTATTCGGTTCTTCGGTCCCGACGGGCTCTGTCCTGTCGAGGATCCGCGATTGGTTCGCTTTCAGCGAAACCATCGAGATTCTTTCGTTCTTCGGTTCTTTAGTTTTTGGCACGATCTTCGCAGTATCAATGGTTGCAGTCGTTTTGCTATTATTATTGTCGCCAGTTTTTTGTTTATGATAAGCTGCCTGTCCGAATGACAGAATCAGGGCAACAATGATAAAACTGATTGTAAGAAGAAAATATTTTTTCATAAAATAATTATTTGCTCGTCTCAAAAAAATTCCAAGACTCTAGGGCTTGGAAATAAAAAAATTATTTTTGCTCCATAACCCGAGAGCGTCCACGAATTTTATGGCACTAATCAACACGAATTTAATAGATATTATTTGTGCAAATTAGTGAGAAAAATTAGTGGAGGTATTACATTGTTAATTGCCAGCAGGTTTTCTGACTTAGGAGAACTATTTTCAGCAATTTAACCGATTCTCAATCGATTTTCTCCCATACAGTGGCGGGACCGCGGCGGATTCTCACCGCCTTGCCACCTACGCTGGTAATTTAATTTGTTAAGTAATTTTATAATAGAATTTGAGGCTATTGTTGTCAACTGTGGATAAAACTTACTTTTTGTAAAAGATACGATAAATAAAAATCGGATAACAATATAACAAATTGTATCCGATTATTAGCTAGAACGTTTTTGATAAGCCCATGGTATTTGATTACTGGGGGATTTTTGGGATGTCAACTATTATTCCAAGGGCTATGAATAATGTCGATTTAATCCCATTGAGAAACAATTGTGCTTTTTCGGGGTCAACGAAAAATGAATCATCCTTCGTGGCGGTATCTCCATTTCTTTTACTATTTGCACGGCGTAGATTGGTGTCGTTAGGAGGCCTTTGATGCCATATGGGTTGGCTACGTCGACGTTAATTTTCTTTTGTGTCAAGATTATGTTGATGCTTAATCTTCCGCCATCGGGCAGTTGTGTGGTTGTGTGATTTCCGCATACTTCGCGGTTGGTGACAATGGTACTGTTTTTCATTCTGTTTCACCTCCTTTGCTTGAATATTAGATTTTCAATCGCATATACCCCATTTCTTTCTTCTCATTTTTATGAAGAAATCTTCAATGGGTTTTATAAATAACGCGACAATATCTTTAATGGCAGCAGGGATTTGTCGCAGAATTTCTGCTAGATTTCTTTGAAAGTTAAATCCGAGGATTGAATATCTATACCCTTTCAACCATTTAAAGCAAATGACGTTTACTTTAAATGATCTTATTGAATCGCAAACGACAAATACCCTAAGACTTTGTTCTAGCAAACCATTAATAATGTCTCTTGAAAATTCGATATTTTGAGAGGTGGTCAAAGACCTTTCTTCTAATATGATTTTGTCTGCTGGGATACTGCGTCTTAACAATTCATCCGCCATCATCCCAGCTTCGGAAATATTAGGAAACCTCCCGGGGTTGGTGAAGCCACCAGTCAAAATTATTAGATAATCGTGCTTTAATTTTCGCACTATATTTGCAACAAAATCCATGTATTCCTGAATTCGGTGATCATTGGAGTCGCACCCATATCCACAAACAATCACTATCTGCAATCATAACACCCTCTTTCCAAAAAAATTAGTAAATCAACGAACAATTAGATTGATTTTATATTATATCTTAAAATTTGGCTTGTGTCAATTATTTTTTGGGAACTAAAATCAATAATCAATCCCCTTTTGGGTGGGGAGGCCGGAGTTAAAAGGATGTTTGATGTTTTTAATTTCTGAGACCATATCGGCGAGATCAATTAATTCTTTATGAGCCTTGCGGCCTGTGAGAACTACGTTTAGTGCTTGGGGCTTAGTTCTTAGAAACTTGGCGACTTCATTGAGATCAATTAGTCCTAAATCAATGGCTACATTGATTTCGTCTAAAATAACTAAATCGTATTGATTTCCCTTTACTGATTTTCGCAAGAATAATAATGCTTCTTCGGCGCTTTTTTGATGAGTTTTTTTGGATTTTTTATCGGCCAGAATTCCCACGAATCCAGAACCCATTACATGAATGTCAATTAATTTAGTCGTTAGTTTTTGCCTGCCTGCCGGCAAGGCAGGGCTTTTAGCTATTTGACTGAGATATTTAACTTCACCAGATTGGTTATTTTTGATAAATTGCACAATCAGTACTCGTTTGTTGTGCCCTGCTGATCGCATGGCTAAACCAAAAGCGGCAGTGGTTTTCCCCTTGCCCTCACCTGTTAAAATATAGACGAGACCACTTTGTTTAGTCATATATAACTCGAATGCTGCAAATTATTATGCGAATGCCACAAATATTAGCGGCATTAGAATTTATTTATCGATTCGCATTACTAGCCGCATTTAGAAAACCCGCAGGTTGGGCAGACTAGACAGCCTTCGCCCATTTGCAAAATGCTCCCGCATTCAGGACAGGCTGGCGCATCGCCCATATCAGCAATAGTAAAATTGCTCTTATCAACATTATGGGAGGCGGGCTTTTTGCTTTGAGTATTAAAATCCATGGTCATTTGAGATCGGTTGAGATGTTTTTCCAAAACTTTAGAAATAGCATCAGGCAAAGATAAGATGGTGCCATTCTCGGTCCAGATCGGCGATGGTCCGCGAATACCTTTTAGTTGCTCAATTATTTTATCCACGCTAATGCCGGAACGCAGAGCCAGAGAGATCAGGCGGCTAATAGCTTCTACTTTGGCGGCAAAAAAACCGCCGGCTTTGCCCATTTGGGCGAAGACTTCGAACGGCTCGCCTTTCTCGTCTTGGTTGATGGTGACATATAAAGTGCCATAAGCTGTTTTGGTTTTGTAAGTTGAGCCATGCACCACATCCGGTCTTTTTCTAGGTTCAATCTTTACC
>JAMDBS010000086.1 GCA_023487325.1 Patescibacteria group bacterium | reverse complement strand
AATATTATAAATTAGGATATATATCCTTAGTACTTACAGTTATTATTTGTTTTGCCCGAGTTATTGGCGGTTTGCATTGGCCAGCAGATATTTTGGGCGGTTGGATTATCGGCGTAATTTTGGCATATGTATTTTATTTAATCAGCAAACCGTTTGAAAAATACATTTTTTTACCGATCATCAAACTTTTAAGAAAATTATATTTAGCCTAAACATTAAACATTATGCATCAAATATTAACAGTTTTAATTTCCATGCTGCCAGTGATAGAACTAAAAGGTGCGATTCCGATCGCAATTTTGAAATACAATCTCCCTTGGTGGCAGGCATGCATTTTTGGTATTATAGGCACCATGCTTTCGGCATTTTTAATAATCTTATTTTTGGGTGTAATCTCTGACTGGCTTTCAAAAAATTTTCCGATGTTCAAAAAATTCTTTACTTGGCTTTTTGAACGTACCCGTTCTAAGCACGCCAAAAAAATGGAAAAATATGAAGAACTAGCTTTGGTTTTAATTTCCGCTATTCCTATTCCGGTTTTGGGCGGCGTCTGGACCGCGGCGCTAGTGGCATTTATTTTTGGTGTCAAAATCAACAAAGCAATGCTATTTATCTTTATCGGTACCATCATTGCCGCCGCAATATTTACCTTAGGAACTTTAGGAGTTATAAAAATATGATCAATTTCAAAAAAACAGTTTTGGCAAATGGTTTACGCATTATTACCGTGCCAATGCAGCAAACAAAAGCCGTATCGCTAATTTTGGAAACGGGTGTAGGTAGCCGTTATGAAGAAAAAAACCAAAACGGTCTTTCACATTTTATCGAACACATGTGTTTTAAGGGCACTAAAAAACGCCCGACTACTTTAGATATTTCCAAAGAGTTAGATTCCATTGGCGCCAATTACAACGCTTTTACTTCCGAAGAACAAACCGTTTATTTTGCTCGCGCCGAGGCTTCGCATTTTCCTTTGATTCTGGATATCTTAAGTGATATGATTTTAAATTCCAAATTCGCATCGGAGGAAATCGAGCGGGAAAAAGGTGTAATTATCGAAGAGATAAATATGTATCAAGACCTGCCCCAACGTTATGTCCAGGATTTAGCTAAGAACTTGCTTTATGGTGACACATCCCTTGGTCGTTCAACAGCTGGTACAGTTGAAATTGTTTCTAAATTTAAACAAGCTGATTTTCTAAGGTATCGCCAAGGTTTTTATACACCTGACAATATGGTAGTAGTTATTGCCGGCGCTGGCGTGAAGAAAAATGGTTAAAACTAATTAAAGAAAAATTAGGACACTTGCAATCTAAAAAAATTAAAAACTATGAATCGGCTCGAGATGTTCAAAATCAACCCCAAACCCTAATTTATCCTAAAAAAACCGATCAGGCGCATTTGGTTTTGGGACTACGAACTTTCTCGCGTCATGATAAAAATATGCCAATTTTACGCGTCATTAACAATATTTTGGGTGATACCATGAGCTCACGACTTTTTACCGAAGTTCGCGAGCGACGCGGCTTGGCTTATTATGTCTCTAGCGATTTTAATGATTTTGACGATACCGGTTATCTAGCGGCCTGCGCCGGCGTCGATGTCAAACGCGTCCAAGAAGCAACAAAAGTTATTTTAGAAGAATTTAAAAAAATTAAAGCCGATGGCATTACTCTAAAAGAATTAAATCGTGCCAAAGACAATCTAAAAGGTCGGCTCTATATCGGACTGGAGGATTCACTTTCCGTTGCCGAGTTTTTAGCCGAACAAGCCTTGCTCGATAAAACTATCAAAAGTCCCGAGCAAATTATCAAAGAAATCCAAGCGGTAGATTTAAAAGCGGTTAAAAATCTTAGCCAAGAGATTTTTGTAAACAAAAATCTGAACTTCACTATTATCGGCCCATATGATAAAAAAGATGACTTTGATATACAAATTTAATTAATGAAAAAGGGAGTTACAATGCAGCAGACTTTAGTAATTATCAAACCAGATGGGGTAAATCGCGGAATTATTGGGGAGATTATTCATCGTTTTGAAAGAAAAGGGTTAAAAATTGTGGGAATGAAAATGGAACATCTAAGTGATACAAAGCTAGATATTCACTACGAGCATCATAAAGGCAAGCCATTTTTTGAGCGATTAAAAAAATATATGAAAAGCGCGCCAACGATCTTGCTAGTTTTAGAAGGAAATAACGTCGTTGAAGTAGTGCGCCATATGGCTGGGCCAACGCGAGGATATGAGGCTTTACCCGGCACTATTCGCGGTGACTATTCCTTAAGCCAATCCAATAACATTGTTCACGCTTCGGATTCGGTGGAATCGGCGGAAAAAGAAATAAAAAGATTTTTTAAGTCCGACGAGCTTTTTTCCTATAAAAAAATCGATTGGGAAATGATCTATGCCGAGGAAGAGAGAGAATAGTATCTAAATGTGATATAATAGTAGGGAATGTAGTTGTTGGGTTAAGAGGCTAGTTTTCGTAACGAGGCCTATTCCTCGATAAGTCGAGGACGGTCCGTTCCACCTGCGGTGGAAATAGGGAGGGGATTTGTTCTCGCGACGCTATCAAAATACAAAAAATGGTTTTGGATTACTAGAGGTTCTAATTTCCTCGGCAATTTTGATTTTGGTTTCCGGTGCCGTGATTGGTCTTAATAATATTTCGGTTAAAAATACCGTTGTGGCTAGCGAGAGAACTCAGGCCTATAATTTAGCCCGCCAGTGGAAAGAATTATTAAAAGAAACGCGCGATACATATGTAAATGACAAAAACGGCAATACTTGTTTTTCTCAAAATCTGAACCCGGCTTGTACAAATCAAATACCCAGTAGTGGTCCTTATGTTTTTAATTCCAATAATGAGCTGGAAGCAAACACGGTTGGCGAAGAAACAGAACTAAACGGTGTTACTTTTAAAAGAATAATAGATTTTATAAGTCCACCCGATGTTATTCCGTCATTAGCTGATGCTAATCCCAATATTGTTTTAGCCGATCAGGTTCGTGAAGCGATTATTACAGTTACTTGGATCGAATATAACAAAAATTGGAGCATAGAGGTGCCGATGCTTTTGACTAATTGGACAGCGATTTAGAGAGCCCTGTTACTAATGGTTAATTATAGTTACGAAGGGTTACCAATGGTTGCGATTAAACGCAAAAAATCAGCGGGTTTTACATTAATAGAAGTGCTCTTGGCTTCGTTTATTTTTGTTGTTACGGTTGGCGCTATCACGGTATTATTTATTACTTCATCGAACGTACAAACCCAAACCAAAACTATTCGCGATCTCAATCAAGCTGGTCGCTATGCCTTGGAAGCAATTTCCCGCGATCTTAAAGCCTCCGCGAGTAGTTATTACTCAGTATCGGACCCGGAAGTTAATGGTGATCATCCGACTGCTAGCGTGAATGATTTAAAAGTTCCTGCGTTTGTACTGCCGCCTAATACTAAAACTCTATCTATCAGGACTGATACTCAAGCCGACGGCACTAACTGTATACAATATTTTCTTACAAACCCAGATCCAGTAGATAATCCAAGTCTTGGAGTTTTGGAAGTTAGTTCTGGCACATCGAGCGGAATTGGTAGTAATTGGACTTGTGCAAGTCTTAAAGCAGCCCAAGATGTCACAGACCGTACCCGGGCTTCAGTTAAAAATATTACATTTAGTGGCGTTGATCCAAGTCATGCAGGTATTACCCAACAACCATATGTAAAAATTGTGCTAAATTTAGAATCACCATATCAAAACACCGGGAAAACCTCCGAAAAAGCCGAGCAAACATTAGAAACCACCATTACCTCTAGAAGCTACCCACTAAGCAACACGCAATAAAAAAGGACAGAGTTCTATCTGTCCTTTGGTTTTTTGGGATTTTGATACATTTAGTGACGAATAATCGCCACGATCGTTCCGATTAGAAGAAAAACCCCTAAGAGAATTAAGCCAATTTTGGCTTCTATTTTTCTTTCCTCTTCTTTCCATTTTTCTTCTAATTCATAATAAATATGCAGCATTTTCATTGACATTTTTCTTCCCCCTTTCTTCAAAAGTGCAAATATTCGAACTCAACCATATATTATGATATAAAATTACTTCTTTGTCAAGAGTTAGATTTTCTGCTAAGATTAAAGCGATGAACTGGTTAAATTATATTTTGCCATTTATTGCGTCTTTGATATTGGCATTAATTTTTACGCCTGCGGTTTTAATATTGGCCAAGAAATATAATTTGAGCCTCATTAAGCCAAGAGAACGTGATGTTCACAAAACTGCTATTCCTAGATTGGGCGGCGTTGCGCTTTTTATTAGTTTTTGGCTGGTTATTATTGGTTATTTGGTATTTACTCCAGATAAATTACATTTTGTCGATGCAAAAATATTGAAAATAGATCAAAACCTTTTGGGCGTGATTTTGGGCTCAACTCTCTTATTAATTTTAGGTATCGTCGATGATATTAAGAGTGTCAAACCAGTGCCGAAATTACTTTGGCAGATCATCGCGGCGAGCTTAGTTGTAATTTTTGGTATTAAAATTTGGTGGCTTTCTAATCCTGCCGGAGGAGCTAATATTATTTTAGGGAATCTGACCTATATTTTCGTGCCATTATGGATTGTTCTAATTATTAATGTAATGAATTGGCTTGACGGGTTAGACGGCTTGGCCGATGGCGTATCTTTTATCGCTTTAATTATTTTAACAATTTTATCTCTTAAGCCCACTGTTAATCAACCCGCAACGGCGTTATTATGCACGGTTTTAGCCGGCGCTAGTTTGGGATTTTTATTTTATAATTTCAATCCCGCCAAGATTTTTTTAGGCGATTCGGGTAGTATGTTTTTAGGTTTTATGATTGCCGTGGCGGCAATTATTTCCGGCGGGAAGATCGCCACCGCCTTATTAGTTTTGGGTATCCCGATTTTAGATGCTTTTTGGGTGATTTTACGAAGAATTTTTACTGGCAAATCGCCAATGACAGCCGATAATTTACATCTTCACCATCGTTTGTTGCAAGCTGGTTTAAATCAAAAGCAGACCGTTATAGTTTTTTATTTTATTGCCGCGCTTTTTGGAATTTTTGCGCTCCAAAATGGCACGCAGGGTAAAATGATCGCTGGTTTGTGGTTAGTGGGAATTATAGTTATAATGGGAATAATGCTGGTTGTATTTAAGAAATCAAAAATAGATTCTAGACAAAAAGACGTTAGACGTAAGCTAAAATAGAGAGGTCATAATGAACAAAACATTTGTAAAAATTATCTTCATAATTTTAATTATTGCCTTTATTTTGGGTATGACAATTCCTTTTGCGTTACTAGCGGGGAAATAATATGGAAGAATTAGAGTTTAATGGTCAAAAAGAAGATGAAAAAGTAATATTAGCAATCAAACAAAGTATTATTACTTTTTTACCAGCTTTAACAAAAATTCTAACTCTGTGGCTAGTGGTACTCTTAATATATAAGTTTTCTTTTTATGTTACTTGGGGTTATTATAATTATTTAGTTACTTACGGATTTTTTATTGCCCTTGCTTGGTCACTTTATATTCTTTTTATTGTTTGGTATATATGGGCTAATACAATCTATCTTGTTACTAGCCTTAGAATAATGAGTGTGGAGCAAAAAGGTTGGTTTTCAAGAATAATTAGCGAGGCAACACTCGAAAATATTCTTTTTATTTCCCATAAAGTTGAGGGGCCGCTACAAACTATGCTTAATTTTGGCTCTATCCATATTCGCGCCTCTGGTGTTGTTGAAGAAGAGATCGTATTTAGAAATATCAATAATCCCTATGACGTTCAGCAAAAAATAGTTACCTCAAAAAAAGAAATTACGGGAAAAACTATTGATATAAAAGATGAGGATGAGGATAAAGATTTCTGGAAACCAGAAAAGAAGAAAGTATTAATTAGGTAGTACTATATACAATACGAACGTTAAAACAATACTTGACTTTTGGTCATTTTTTTGTTATAATTGAGATATTATAAGGAGGAATATGAAAAACAAAAATTCTAACTCTGTGGCTAGTG
>JAMDBS010000039.1:4726-6048 GCA_023487325.1 Patescibacteria group bacterium | reverse complement strand
ACGACAGCCACAAGCAGTGCATCTGTACGCCAACGCAGATTTTACGGTACAAAAAACGTGTTTCTGGTCCTTTGCTCGACCGAATCGATCTCACTATCGAAGTTCCTCGAGTTGGTTGGGAAAAGATTTCTAAAGAAGAATTGGCTGAATCTTCAAAAGCAATACGCGGTAGAATTAAAAAGGCGCGCGAGAAACAGACTCGGCGTTTTATCAATTCTAAGGCCAGGACTAATTCCGAAATGAAGCAGGCAGAAATCAAAAAATTTTGCCAATTAGATCAAGACTGCATTAAATTACTAAAAAATGCTATCGATCAATTTCATCTTTCTGCGCGCAGCTATTTTCGAGTGTTAAAAATGGCGCGCACCATTGCCGATTTAGATGAATCGGAAAATATCAAAAATATTCATATTGCTGAGGCCTTGCAATATCGCTACAAAGAACCAATAAGTTAATTAATATTGAGAGTCTTGGTTAAGAAATTAGCCAAATTATTGATAATGGGATATTTGAGATTGATAAAATAAATTGCTACGACTAACAAAATCAAAATTCCAAAAACAAAAGCGATTTTAAACAAATCGGATTTAATAATGTTAGCATCATAACTAAAATTTTGTCCTAAATTTTGAGGAATATTTGCATTTTTAGCAATGCTTGAATTGGCGCCAATATTTTTAGTTGTGGTTTGATTTTCTTCTTTTAAAACCTGTGCCAGCATTTCTTGTTTAAATTTTTTCTTCAGTTTTTTATTTTTTTTAGACACGCTAACCTTTCCGTATTATTTTAATTTTAAATCATTAGCTTGTTATGAAGAGCGTTGAGAATGAAGTTCGACGGCACGACGAATGGAGGTCTGACCCGGAATTGAACCGGGGTGAGCGGTTTTGCAGACCGCTGCCTAACCACTCGGCCATCAGACCAAGATTATGACTCAACACACTGAGCGGGAAACGGGACTATACTTCCTCGCAAATTGCGGGGGCGCACCTGCGACCTCATCGATGTCCATCGGGCGCGTTTCATCGCTGTAATTTATTTAAATATCCACTGAGCGGGAAACGGGACTCGCACCCGCGACCTTCTCCTTGGCAAGGAGACGTTCTACTGCTGAACTATTCCCGCTCAGTGGATACAATTCTATTATGGATTATTAATCAACTCCTTAAATGCGTTTTAACCTTTAATTTTGGCAATTTCTATCATACCATCTTGATTAAATTTTGACAATAGGCTATAATATCTATCGTATATTAAAATAGGGAGAAAAATGAATCAATTTTTAAATATCTTTCAAATCATCATCTCATGTTTACTCATTG
>JAMDBS010000039.1:0-4716 GCA_023487325.1 Patescibacteria group bacterium | reverse complement strand
AATAGAATTGTATCCACTGAGCGGCGAAGGCAATATTTATAGGTCTCGTCGTGGTGCAGAAAAATTTCTTTTTTACTCCACGATTATTTTGGCAATTTTGTTTGTCGCTGGATCTATCGCTAATATAATTTTATGAAAATTAATTTTAATTTTCGTTCAACAATTAGACGTCTTTTTGATATTTTTCTGCCATGGTTAAAAAAAATTGGTCTTTTTTTAGCCAAATATTTATTAATATTGTTTAAATTCCTGGGCGTTATATTAAAAAATATTTTTGCCTTTTTGGCCAAATTATATTCTTATCTTAACCGGTGGGAAAAAATCGCTTTGGCGATTTTAGCTATAATATTATTTTTTTCTAGCAGTCGATTAACATGGCAGAAAAATATCAAAAATACTGTTCTAGTAGCCGATTTTGGCGGTACTTACATTGAGGGTTTATTAGTACAAAAACCATCAGATGCCGCTCTGACTATTAATAAATTAACCAAAAGCGGTTTGACGAGGCTTGATAATAGCGGCAATCTGCAACCTGATTTGGCGCAAAGCTGGGAGATTAAAGACGACGGAAAAACTTATGTTTTTCATTTGCGCGAGCTTGTTGGCGCCCAAGATATTGCTAATACTATCTCAGCCCAAAAAAAGGATTGGCAAGATATAGCTGTTGAGGTGATTGATTCAAAGACTCTGGAATTTAAATTAAATCAACCTTATTCGCCCTTACTTAATAAATTAGCTGAGCCGCTATTTAATTATGGTCCTTACATACTAGCAAAAGAAACAAAAACCGAGGCTCGGCTTAAGGCGCGCCAAGACTATTATATTAAACAGCCCTATATTCAAGAATTAGCGTTAAAATTCTATGCCGACACAGAAGCATATAATCGAGCTTTGGCGCAAAAAGAAGTTGATGGGATTTCGCAAGTCATTGAGGATAATGGGCGTAAAGGCTATAACACTTACACCCTAACATTGCCTAAATGGCAGGTTTTGTTTTTTAACTTAAATAAAGAGCAATTGCAAGATAAAATTATTCGTCAAAGACTCGCCAAAGGAGAAAAATTAGATAAGAATTTAGATTTAACGCTAGTTACTTTAGATAAAGACGCCAATATCGCTAAAGCCCAAGAACTAAAAAACGCTTGGAAAGACTTGGGCGTTAACCTTAATATTGTTACCCGTGACGCCCTAACTTTACAAAAAGAAATTATTCCTAAGCGCGATTATGATATTTTGCTTTATGGTATTGATTACGGCTATGATCCTGATCCTTATCCATTTTGGCATTCTTCACAAATTTCCGAAACCGGCTTAAACCTATCTGATTTTGCTAATATCGATGCCGATAAAATTTTAGAAGAAGGAAGGCAGACCATAGATTTTAATAAACGAAAAGAATTGTATGCTAATTTTCAAAAAATTTTAGACGAAGAGGTGCCAGCAATATTCTTAAGCCAAGATAATTGGCAATTTTTAGTTTCTAATAAAGTCAAAGGCGTTTCCAGCCATCTTGGCATTAATCCTTCCGATCGCTACAATGAAGTTTGGAATTGGTATGTTAAGGAAAAGAGAGTGAAGAAATAGAAGGGCGGGCGAGTGGTGAAATTGGTATACACGTAGGCTTCAGGAGCCTATGGCCGCAAGGTCGTGAGAGTTCAAGTCTCTCCTCGCCCACCAATCGCAATTTTCGCTGTTTTGGGAAAGGATTGCCTCGCGGCTTTGCCGCTCGGCATTCGGGCTTTGCGCAAGGCGCAAAGTTTAGAATATCCCACCATTTATTTCTCCCCATTTCATTTTAAGAAATGGGTTTTATTTTGACAAAATAAAAAATTAAGGTATAATTTTATATATCCACCTTTAAGCCGCGGTGGCGGAATTTGGTATACGCGCATGCTTGAGGTGCATGTCCTGCAAGGGTTGGGAGTTCGAGTCTCCCCCGCGGCACCAAGGGCGCCTAGCTCAGCTGGTTAGAGCGTCACGTTTACACCGTGAAGGTCAAAGGTCCGAATCCTTTGGCGCCCACCATTTGGCAAGCTCATGGTCTACGCCGGCCAACTAACAATTTAATAACATGCCTGGGTAGCTCAGTGGTAGAGCACATGACTGAAAATCATGGTGTCGGCAGTTCGATCCTGCCCCCAGGCACCACATTTATGAATATAAAGATATTATATTATCAATTAATTAAACCGACTTTTTGGTTTTTGCCACCCCAATCTGATTCTTGGGAGCTAAGAGTCTATTTTGTGATCTTTTTAACCCTTGCAATAGGGGCAATTATCTGTTATATTTTATTTACCAAGTATGCCAAGCAAGTTAAGCCTTACGAAAAAATAAGGAGCTTAACTTTTAATTGGTTAATAGGTTTTAGCATAGCTGGTTTATTTTTTACCTTTTTAGCTTGGCAAATGATTCCTTATGTTTCCTCAAGAATTTTTTTTATACTGCTTTTTTTAACAATAATAATTTGGATGATATATGTTCTAATTTACATTAGAACTGGTTTCGCACAAGAATTAAAAGGCTATTGGGCAAGCGAAAATTTCAAAAAGTATTTGCCTAAGGCGAAGGAGAAAAAATAATGGCTAAAGCTACTGATTCTGCGACAATGCAAGATCTTATCAAGGATGCCGGCAACGATGTTTTGCCTTTTAAAGAAGGACAGGTAATTGAAGTTAAAATTATTTCCAAAAGCCGCAAAAAAATCATTGTCGATATTAACGGTTTAAATATGGGCATGGTGCCCGAAAAAGAATTTTCCTCTGATATTCCGGAATTAGAAAAAGGCGACAAAGCCTTGGCTTATGTAATTTCTTTAGAAAACGACGAAGGTTTCGTGGTTTTATCGCTTAAAAAGGCCGAAAAAGAGAGATTTCAAAAGAGTTTGGTTGATAAATTTGAAAATAAAGAAAATGTGGTTGTCAGAGTCAAAGAAGCCAATCGCGGTGGCTTAATTGTTCAATATGGTTCTCAAGAAGGATTTTTACCATCTTCACAATTAGCTTCTCAGCATTATCCTAAAGTTGGCAACAACAAAGAAATGATTTTTACCAAGCTTAAAGAATTAATCGGTCAAAATTTACACGTTAAAATTATTACTTACGAGCCAAGCGCGGGAAAAATAATTTTTTCCGAAAAAGAGGCTGGCGACGAGCTTCTAGAGCATAAAATGTCTCAACTTAAAGTCGGCGATATCAAAGAAGGCACAATTACCGGCGTAATCGATTTTGGCTTATTTGTCGAAATCGACGGCATCGAAGGCTTGGTGCATCTTTCGGAAATTTCGTGGGAAAAAATCCAAGATATTAGAAAATTATTTAAAGTCGGAGACAAAATTAAAACCAAAATAATTTCCTTAGACAACAATCGCGTCTCTCTTTCTATCAAGCGGCTTTTGCCCGATCCTTGGGTAGAGGCTACAAAGGGTTATAAACCAGGAGAAAAAATCAAGGGTAAGGTAATTAAGATCAGTCCTTTTGGCGCTTTTGTCGAGATTGCTAAAAATATTAATGGTTTGGTCCATATTTCTGAACTTTCTAAAGTAAAAACAGGAAGCGAAAAAATTCATCTCGAGGACGTCTTGAAGCTCGATAAAGAATATGAATTTATTATTTTAAACATTGAGTCAGAGACTCACAAAATTAATTTATCACTTAGTTCTGCCACAGAGGAAAAAAAGAAGGAAGCAAAGATCGTTAAATCTAAACCCAAGAAAAATAAAAAATAAAAAAATTAATGATTGTTACTTTCTTAGGCAACGAAAAATTTGAATTTAAAACTAAAAACGGCAATATTGTTGTCGATAATTTCGTTAAAATTAATGATCAGCAAATTACTGATTCTGGTGAATACGAAATCGCCGGCGTAGAAGTGGAAATAATGGGAAATATTAAAATTGTCCGTGCCGAAGGAATGGCCATTGGCTATCTGTATAATTGCCAAAAAACTTTATCTGAAGAAGAGTTAGGATTTTTATCTAATATTGATATTTTGCTTATTCCTGTTGGCGGTGAAGAAGTTTTTTCGGCCAAAGAAGCAATGGAGGCCGTTTCTAATATCGAGCCAAGAATAGTTATTCCAATGCATTATCAGGATTTAACGGAATTTTGCAAAGGGGAGGGAAATTGCGGCGAACCTATAGATAGTCTGAAAATTACTAAAGATAAGCTCCTGCAAGAAGAAAGACAAATTGTTGTGCTTAATGCACAACAATAATTATTAATCCCTCGTTAATATGGAAAAAATATCCTCTTTTTTTTTAAAAAGCAATAGCATTTTGCTTATTACGCACGAAAATCCCGATGGTGATGCGCTCGGGTCAATGTTGGGACTAAGAGAGATTCTAAAAAATTTAGGTAAGAGCGTAGATTGCGTTTGTTGCGACGATGTGCCTCGTCCTTTTTTATTTTTACCAGGTATAAATATTATAAAAAAAGATTTTTTCCTCGGCGACTACGATTTAATTGCTATTTTAGATTGCGGCGATTTACGCCGCACCGGCTTTTCTAATCGCTTAAGAGAACTTTCGCGATACAAAAATAAAATTATCAACATCGATCATCACCCCAAAAATGATTTGCATCGTTTGGCTAAAATCAATTTAATTGATTTTGAGGCTTCGTCAACATCGGAAATAATTTATCAGCTTATTCAAGAAATGAAAGCCGAATTCAATTATTTGGCTGCTACTTGTATTTTTTGACAAGATTTAATTTT
>JAMDBS010000072.1 GCA_023487325.1 Patescibacteria group bacterium | reverse complement strand
CGCTGAATCTTTATAGCCGGCTGCAAAGCTTTATGACCGTACTCGATTGCATCAAACATAGTTTTTTCATCTACTTCGTTGGCTTCAGCTTCCAACATCATCACTTTTTCGGCTGTGGCCGCTACCACCAAACTTAGTTTAGATTTCTCCAGTTCAGATTTGGTGGGGTTGGTGACAAATTTTCCCTCGATTAAACCTACTCGTACTGCGGCTACCGGACCAAAATACGGCGCTTGAGTCTGCATGAGTGCAGCTGAAGCACCAATAATAGAAATAATATCTGGATCATTCTCCAAATCATACGATAAAGCAGTAATAACAATTTGCACGTCATGGCGAAATTCTTTGGGGAATAATGGTCTTAGCGGCCGATCAATCAGCCTACAAGTCAAAATGGCCGCTTCCGATGGACGGCCTTCACGTTTAATAAATCGTGAGCCGGAAATTTTTCCGGCGGCATAGAGCCTTTCTTCGTAATCAACTAAAAGCGGGAAAAAATCCACCCCTTCTCTAGGTTCTGCACCCACCACGGCCGTAGCCAAAATAACAGTTTCTCCATACTCAATAATTACTGAACCATTGGCTTGTTCAGCTACTAAGCCGGTCTTGATAATTAAATCTTTAGTACCCAGCTTGGTTCTAAATTCTCTAGTCTCCATTTTGTCCTTTCTTCTCAGGACCAAAGTTTGAAGCACAAATATGCTCCATTACTTTGATCCAGAGAAATTAATAATGTGTTAATCTCCACAAATTTATTTTCACTAATTTTCACCAATATTATCACTAATTATAATTCGTGTTGATTGGTGATAAAAAATTAGTGGTGGTTATTTGCGTAACCCCAAATCCTTGATAATCTTTTCGTATTTTTTAGGATCGTTTTTGTCAAGATAATTTAATAATTTTCTACGTTTACCCACCATTTTTAATAGTCCACGACGAGAATCAGAATCTTTTTTATGACTTTCCAGATGCTTAGTTAATTCCATAATTTTTTCTGACAAAAGCGCAATTTGCACTTCTGCAGAACCAGTATCTGTTTTATGGGTGCGATACTTTTCGATCAGGGTTTTTTTGGCTTTAATTTTTGGCATTTTTCCTCGTAATTACATTATTGGTAAATTATTTTTACTTGTCCATTATAGCAATAAATTTATCAAATGTAAACTTCATTAAACTTATTTTAAACATATTCGCTGTATTGTTCTTCTTCGTTGTCATCTAATTCATCCACTTTGTCTGTGCTTGGCTGGCTAGTTTGAAAATTATGAATTTTAGCGATAATTTTATCTAACGAATCTGATAAATTAGTATCAGAAAGCATAAAAGCAGCCGCCATTTCATGGCCGCCGCCACCAAAAAGTTTGGCGATTGCCGAAACATTTACTTCAGGCTTGGCGCTGCGCAGACTGCCATGAACTCCGCCGCCCTTTTCCGACAATAATAGAGCGAAATTAATATCCGGCGCAGTTTTTAGTAGCTCATCTACAACCCCCGAGCTTTCAGATTCGCTAGCCCCGAATTCCAAAAAATCTTCTTTGGCAGCTACTGAATAAACAAAATTGGCTTCACGGTCTTCTTTGATATTTGACAATATTTTCCCCCAGAGTTTAAGAGTGGAAAGCGGTTTAGTTTTGTAAATGTTTTTAATAATCTCCTGTTGTCTAGCACCTGCTGCCACCAATTGAGCAGCCACTGTAAATGACTTAGGAGTGGTATTGGAATGCTGAAAACTGCCCGTGTCAGTAATAATACCGGTCAGTAGACATGTGGCCACATCGGCATCAAATAAATTTTTATCTCTGCCTAAAGATTCAACCAAAGAAACTAAAATTTCGCTGGTAGAAGTAGCTGTCAAATCCACCCAGTTTACTTTACCAAAATAATCGTTGCCCGGATGATGGTCAATATTGACAATAGGCACCTCGTAAAATAAATCAGCTGAATGTTCGTAAATATCTCCTAAGCGCTCTAAAGTCGGGGAGTCCAGCACAAAAATTAAATCAAACTTAGGCGAACTATAACCCACAAACACATCGTCAATGGTAAAATTGCCTTCGGTTGGCGTAATGACAATATTTACTCTGTTATCTTCCGGCAAATTTTTATAAGCCAAGCGTTTTATTTTAGCCTTATCTGTTTTGATGGTAACTATAAAATCTTTATGTGAATTCAGATCGTCTCTAATATCACTATTTTGCGGTAGATAATTTAAATACGTTGGTACGGATGCCGAAGAATAAATTGTCACAGCTTTCTCTAATTTTTTTAAAACCAAAGATAAAGCTAAAATACTGCCCAAGCCGTCACCGTCTGGATTGATATGGGTTAAAATCAATATATTTTTGCTCGATTTAACCAGCTCCACTATTTGTTGTTTTGCTGTTAATTCCATCTATTTCCTAATTATCTATTGAGCTAATCATCTTAACATAATCTATAAAAACTTGTCAATAGTCTAAAAATGTGATAGATTATAAAAAACTAATAATTAAAAACGAAAAACTAATAACCACAACTTAAAACTAAAAACTATATTAATTTTTACTTTTTCGCTTTTAGTTTTTAATTTAAGCGACCGAAGGGAGCGATTATGCCCATCATTAGAGCTGCAAAAAAAGCTGTACGTTCTTCCAGCCGACGTCAAAACAAAAACCTGCAATTTAAAATCCAGGTCAAAGAAGCCATTAGCAATGTTTCTGCAAAAGATCTTAGTAAGGTCCAGGCTTTAATTGATAAGGCTGCCAAACAACACATTTTTAGCAAAAACAAAGCTTCAAGAATCAAATCTCAATTGGCCCGTAAATTTGCTGGAGCCAATAAAAAAGAAACTAACAAATTAGTTAAGCCTAAAAAAATCAAAAAAACTTCCGCAAAAAACAAAAAATAAGGAGAGGGGTGCAGGTCAATAAATCTAATTATCTTGTAGAATTGGCCTTTGAACTAGGCAAGGGTGTGGCAATATTTTTGGTTATAATTATTATAATCCATTTTTTTGTAGCCACTATTTTTGTGGTAGATGGCGCCAGTATGGAAACGAATTTTCACAATGGCCAATATATTTTAGTTGACCGTATCAGCTATCTTACGGGTTTTCCTAAAAGAGGAGATCCTGTAGTTTTGCGGTTTCCCGGAGATCCCGAAAACAAAAAATATATAAAGAGAGTTATAGCCCTGCCCGGAGAAACTATAGAAATCAAAAATGGCTCGGTTTATATCAACAGCAAAAAATTAAATGAGTTCTATCTTGCCAAAGATATCTATACTTCCCCGAATTTAAAGAAAACTTTAGCTAAAGATGAATATTTTATGATGGGAGATAATCGCGGCAATTCCAGCGATTCAAGAATATGGGGACCATGTCCGCGTCAAGATATTATTGGCAAAGCCTATATGATTCTTTTGCCGCCAGCCAACTTCAGCGTCATCCCACCAGTAGAGTACTACAATCAATAATCCCCAATTTCTAATTACTAATTTCTAATCAAATCCCAATGCCCAAATCATCTAAACATAAAAACATTTAAGCATTTAAACATTTGGACATTCATTGGGTATTGGGAATTGGGAATTGGATATTGATTAGAGCAATTAGGTCAATTAGAAATTAGAAATTTTTCTACTGAACAGTTGGTTCCTTGCTGGCAGAAAGAGTGCCAGACACAAAACCGATAATTGGATATAAATTATTAATAAAATCATCCAGAGCCGGTATAGGCTCCATACAAACAAACCATTCCGGAGCAATAAAAGCCTGACTGACTACTCTTTTGGCCCACTCAACCTCAACACCCATACTGATGGCATATGGAAGGTATTTTTTGAATATCTCCTGGCTGTTGGCCGTGCGCAATTCAGTAGGATCAGTTAAAAAATTCCTAAATTTCAGCCATTTGATTAACTCTCCTTTGCCTTGCGCGCTTCTGGTAGGCAACTGCGGCGACCATTTGATGATAATAAAAGCAATCACCATCATCATCACCCAGACAGCCAGCAAAAATTTTGGTTCTGGCGAAAAGATAACGCCAAAAACAAAACCAACAATGCCAATAAAAAATAGCCACAGACCAATATTGCGAAATTTTTTATGATAGACTACCGGATCCTCTAAAAAATAACCTTTTTGAGCAACTGATTGATAAATATCCAAATATACTTGAGCGACTTTTTTAGAAAACACATGCCTGCCGACTCGCATTAAAATATCTTCCTGCTGGCTTTTCATGCTCTCGGCAGTAAATATTTTTGCTAGTAATAATTTTTCATACGGCCTCAAATTTGTGCCGCTGACATCTTGCGATAAATCCATATTTTTTCTTTTGCCAAAAGAAAAATTACCGTCTTTTTGCACGATGTATATATAATTTCTCTGCGCTAAATCCAAAAGTGTTGCCGCAACAGAGCGCGAAGTCACCTTTCCATAAATGAGCACTTCTGTTTCAGCTGGGGTTAAATCTGATGGGAGGCTATCGCTCATTTCTTTGATTTTCGGTAGTCTCCAAGCACTGGTTTGACGAAGATACAGCCCAAATAAAACCAACAACGCCAATAAGGGAAAAATAATACTAATTATCAGCCAAATATAGGGGTTTAAATTAGTCAAATAATATATTATCTGGCTATACCAAGGAAAATTAATCATGCCTTTGGGAAGGTAGGCCACCACTGTAAAGGTGGCAGCTGGCGCTAAACCATAGCCTTCGTAAACCAGAGTTTGCGGGTCTTTTTGATACATATTGTAGCTATCTACCCCATGAACCGCATAAGTAATTTGCTTGGCTTGACCTTCGCTCACCGGTTGAGGCAGGTGCACGTTGATAGTCATTTGATTGATATACAAACCTTCTTGATCTGCTGCCATATAACGAAATTCGTCATAATCATTGGCTATATGCAACAAGTTGCCGGTTTTTGTGCCATTAATTTCCACTTGGGCATTGGCGCTGATTTGCGCGTCAATATTATAAACTCCCGAATACGTGCTTTGACCCACGTCCTGCACCGAAGCCGAGCTAAGCTGTCGAGAAATGAAATAACCGCCAATTAAAAATATGGCTATAATCCCGACGAACAATACGGCCTGTTTTTTATAAATTCCAAACGATAGTCCCAGGGAACCTCCTTGATAATCATTTAAACATATAAGCATCTAAACATTTAAACAATAATATCGCATGATATTCTGCATTCATAAATCTTGTTTACGTGTTTAAATGTTATATTGTTTAGATGATTATATTTTACCACATTCTCTACCAAATTATAATCACCGGCAGATTTCTGCAATCAGCAGATCTAAAGCCAATCGGGGTTCAATCTCACCGGTTTTAATTTTAATATCAAAATCCATTAACTTTTGATAGATTTTTTTCAGCTCATCTAAAGTAAAATTTTTAGCTTGAAAGCTAGTTTTTTGAGCCACAAACGGATGCATCCCCAACTCTTTAGCTATTTGGAATTTTGAATTTTGAGCTTGATTGGAACTTTGAGCTTTGTCATTTGGATTTAGATAATCTTTAATTATAAGTATGTTTCTAAACTGCCCGACAATCATGGTGAAAATATATAGCTCTGCTTCATCTTTTTCCAAAAGCTTAGATAATTCCTGATGAGCTTTTTTGGCGTTCTTTTCTCCAAAGGCATCCACCAAATCAAAAATTTTAGCCTCAATCTTCGGCCTAACCAAATTTTCCACTTCCCGAACTGATAACTGGCCACTGTAAACTGATAACTTTTCTAGTTCATTTCTTATCTTCCACAAATCACTGCCACAGTATTTGATCAGTAAATCAATGGCTTGTGGATCGATTTTTGCCTGCTTGGCGTTGACTTCATCTTTAATCCACTGACGAATCTGATATGGTTCCAAAGTTTTAAATTCTTGCTTTTGTTCTTTGGCCAATTTTTTAAATAATGCCAAGCGCTTGTCCGGCACTCCGGCTTCATAAAAAACTAAAATAGTGGTCTTGGGCACTTTTGGTAAAAGTTTAATGATTTGTTCCTGCAATGTTTTTGTTTTTTTAGATAATAATAAATTTTTTAGCACAACCAGCCGCGATTT
>JAMDBS010000022.1:4606-6181 GCA_023487325.1 Patescibacteria group bacterium | reverse complement strand
TAAATTAAGCAGAATTTCCAATCAGTAACTTTTCTGATTGGGCTTGTTGATGAGTTATAACAATAAATTCATGGCGATGTCCGACTAAGTTTCGGCCATTGCTATTGTTAGCAGAAAATGTAACAGGTGCTATTTTCACACTCGTTTGAATGTGGGCATTTTGAAGCATAGCAGTGATTATGGGCTCCATTAGCCTAATAAGACCGAGAGGATTTTCATTTTTAAATCTTGTTTTTTGGGCAAAACTGCATCCTTCATGGGCAGCAAGATACAGAATGTACTCCTCGTAATCATTATGTTCATCCAGCATCGTTTGCAGTAATAATTTGGCCATTTCTTGTTCATTGTCTAGTAACAATATGAGCGGACCACCGGGGTTTATGATAGGATGGGTTTTGTAATAGCAACATATTTCGTAAAGATGATCTAATAGTGACGCACAAGAACAACCCCAAAGAATATTACAGATCCATTTGGGCAAATCAATCCCTCCTTTTTAAATAACAAAAATAATGTTTTTAACTAGCGCCTATCGTCTTATTGTCTAGTGACTATCTATCATTAAACAAGTAATTGATTTTATTGTCAAATTAAGTTATAAATAAAGAAAGCTAAATATTTAATTATGGCAAAATTATCTCAAAAAGAAGTTGAAAAAATCGCCCAATTAGCGCGTATAAAATTAACGGAATCAGAAACAGAAAAATTTCCGCTCGAGCTTTCGGAAATTTTAAATTATGTCGAAAAAATAAACGAAATTCATAAACAAAATATTCCCGAAACCTCTCAAGTTACTGGCTTGGAAAATGTCTTTAGAAAAGATGAGGCAATGATGCGCTCAGAAAAGCAGGCAATCAAAAATCGCGACGAATTGCTTAGTAATGCGCCGGATAAAAAAGATGGATATATAAAAGTAAAAGCAGTGCTCGAATAAGTTAAAACTAAAATGTCAAAACTCAAAACTACAACTAAAAATTCAAAACTTTTGAATCTTTCTATTACTGAAATATCTGAAAAACTTGATAAGAGGGAAATTTCTTCAGTTGAATTAACGAAAGAAGTTTTTGAACATATTGGAAAAGTTGAGCCAAAAATTAAGGCTTTTATTACTTTGACAGAAAAAGAGGCCTTAAAACAGGCAAGCGAAAGCGATAAGCTATATGCTAAGAACCATAAGCGCAGAAGCCAAATTGACGGCATCCCAATCAGCATTAAAGATCTTTTTTGTACAAAAGATATAAAAACTACGGCTAGCGCAAAAATGCTGGAAAATTTTATTCCGCCCTATGATGCCACTGTGGTCAAGAGGCTAAAAGATGCCGGCGCAGTTATTATTGGAAAAAATAACTGTGATGCTTGGGCACACGGTTCATCTGGAGAAAATTCGGATTTTCAGTTAACAAAAAATCCTTGGGATTTATCACGAGTGCCAGGCGGTTCTTCTAGCGGTTCTGCTGCCGCGGTAGCGGCCAATATGGGTTTTGCTTCATTTGGTACCGATACTGGTGGCTCTATTCGCCAGCCAGCGGCTTTATGCGGAGTGACTGGCCTTAAGCCAACCTATGGTCGCGTTTC
>JAMDBS010000022.1:0-4596 GCA_023487325.1 Patescibacteria group bacterium | reverse complement strand
CATTATAGCTATGGCGTCATCGCTCGATTGTCCCGGACCAATAACTCGCTCCGTTGAGGATGCGGCAATATTACTGGAAATTGTTTGCGGCCACGATCCACTGGATAGTACGACTGTGCCGAATAAAAAATTTTCTTCTTACCTTACACCTTACACCTTACACCGTAAACCTTTAAAGATAGGTTTGCCAAAAGAGTATTTTACCAAAGATCTCGATCCTAAAATTAAAGAAAAAATCGATGATGCGTTAGGAATTTTCAAAACATTCGGTGCAAAAATCCAAGCTGTGAGTTTGCCAAATACTGAATATGGTTTAGCTGTTTACTATATTATCCAGCCGGCCGAAGTTTCTTCAAACTTAGCTCGCTATGATGGAATAAAATATGGATTGAGTGCAGAAAAAATTAAAAATTTAAAATTTAAAATCAAAAATTTAAGCGATTTATACAATATAAATCGTGCTTACGGGTTCGGCGATGAAGCTAAGCGTCGAATTATGATCGGCACTTACGTTTTATCATCCGGTTATTATGACGCATATTATAAAAAAGCTATGCAAGTTAGGACATTGGTAAGGCAAGATTTTGAACAAGCATTTCAAAAAGTTGACCTTATCATTACTCCGACTTCGCCGACAACAGCATTTAAACTCGGCGAAAAAACTAAAGATCCGTTAAATATGTATCTTTCTGATATATACACGGTCAGCGCTAATATTGCTGGGATTCCCGGTGCTTCGGTGCCTTGCGGATTTATTGATGGCTTGCCGGTAGGAATGCAAATTATGGGTCCGCAATTTAGCGAAGAAAAAATATTATTTTCTGGCCAATATTTATCAACAAAATACCGTTTGGCACAAGGAAGTCCCAAATTATGAAGAAAAAAAATGATTGGAAAATACATTTTTTTGATAATTTATTAAAAGCCATTACATTTTTAATTTTATTGCCATTTAAGAAAAAACGCGGTACTGAATATCGAAACACTCCAGTTAAAATTAATACAAATGTCCTTCATCACCAGTGGCAAGACATTGAATCGCTAATAAAACTGGGTGGACCTTCTAGGCTGAAACAGGCACTGATAGAATCTGATAAGCTTTTGGATTTAGCTTTAAAAAACCTAATGGTCGGTGGCAATACTATGGGCGAGAGATTGAAAAATGCGCAGAATAATTTTGACTGGGTGACATATCAGAGTCTTTGGTCGGCGCATAAATTGCGCAACGAAATTGTGCATGAGAATAATCGAGAAATTCTAGCACCGGAAATAAGTTCTGCAATTGAAAATATCAAAAACGGATTAAGAGAATTAAATATTTTATGAAAAATTATCAACCGACAATCGGATTAGAAATACATGCGGAATTAAAGACGGATTCCAAGATGTTTTGTAATTGTAAGAACGATCCTTTTATTAGTGAGCCAAACATTAATATTTGCCCGATCTGCTTGGGTATGCCGGGAACCTTGCCGGTTATTAATCAAAAAGCGGTGGAATGGACGATTTTAACTGGGTTAGCTTTAAATTGTCAGATATTAGAGGCAACTAAATGGGACAGAAAAAACTATTTTTATCCCGATCTTCCTAAGGGTTATCAGATATCTCAATACGACAAACCTATCGCTGCTAAAGGCTACCTGATGGTTGCCGAAAAGGTACTTCAAGGTTGCAAGCAACCGAAAGTAACTATAAGTAACCAAAATGTAACCGAAAGTAACCATAAAATTCGTATAACACGAATTCATCTCGAGGAAGATACGGGTACATTGAAGCATCCGGAAGGGAAATCGGGCGTTGATTATTCTCTAGTTGATTATAATCGCGCTGGTGTGCCTTTAATGGAATTAGTGACCGAGCCAGATATAGAAACAGCTCGGGAAGCAAAAGAATTTTGTCAAAAATATCAAGCGATTTTGCGATATCTAAATGTTTCCGATGTTGATATGGAGAAAGGACAGATGCGTTGTGAGGCGAATGTATCCATTCGCCCAATCTCAAATCTCAAAAGTCAAAGCTCAAAATTGGGGACGAAGGTAGAAATAAAAAATCTTAACTCTTTTAAAGCCGTAGAAAAAGCGATTAATTATGAGATTAAACGTCAAGGTGAACTTTTAGATGAAGGCAAAAAAATTATTCAAGAGACTCGCGGCTGGGATGACGTGCGGGGGGTTACATACTCAATGAGAAAGAAAGAAACCTCGGCTGATTATCGATATTTTCCCGAACCGGATTTGCCACCAATTACAATAGGGGTAAGGGGCAAGGTGCATGGTGTAAGTATTAATATTGAAGAAATAAAAAAACAATTACCGGAATTGCCCGATCAAAAACTAGCAAGATATATCAAGGAATATAAATTGAGCGAGAACAATGCCGAAATTTTGGTTAATAATATGGAAATGTGGCAGTATTTTGAAAATATAATACGGCTAGGATCTGATCCAATTTTGACTTCTAACTGGTTAATTAATGAGCTAGCGCCAGATTTTTCAGCTAAACCTCAGTATATTGTGGAATTATTAAAATTAATTGATGAAAAAAAGATTAGCCAGAAAATTGCTAAAGACTTATTGCCAGACATTAAGATTGGTAAATCACCTTTGGATTTGATTAAGACAAAAGGAATTGAGCAAATTTCTGATACTAACCAGATAAGAAAATTTGTAATAGAAACAATAAATCTTAATCCTGATATAGTAGCAAAAATTAAATCCGGTAAAAGCCAAGCGATAGGATTTTTGGTTGGACAGGTGATGAAAGAAACAAAAGGGCAGGCTAATCCGCAAATTGTGAGCAAAATAATTAATGAGGAAATTAAATGAGAAAAAAGTTTATTGAACAATTAACAGTATTAATTACCGGTGCTTTTTCTTTTGTGGCTGCTCTGGCATGGAATTCGGCGATTACTGAATTAATACACCAGTATATCAAGCCAGGCAATACCACAGTTTCTTTATTTAGTTATGCTATTATTGTGACAATCATTGCTGTTATAGTCGCCGTACAATTAAATAGAATTAATGAAAAATTTAAGAAATAGACATAAGTCTAAGCTATAAGAATTAAGGAGTAGGGAGAAAGAAATAAGCAGTTGGATTGTAGAAGCTAGTTAGGAAATTAGTTTTTAGTTTTAAGATATAGATTTGACTTTTAAAATTTAAGTTTTGAGATAATTTTAATTAGGAGGTAATAATGTCGCGAGTTTCTAAAATAGAATATTCTGAGAACATGCCCTTTGAATCAAATAACGAAGACAACTCAAAAAAAGGCCGAGGCGGAGTTTTTGTTATTGTTTTTTTGATATTAGCTCTTGTAATGGGTCTTGTGGGCGGAATCTTTGGTATGACATTTATATTTTCCAATGAAAATTTGCGTAATAAACTGCACATAAAAGGCGTTAATGTCAATACTACTACAACCGATAAATTAGTACTTGAAGAGAGCTCGGCAGTAATTGATGCTACCAAGAAAGTATCACCAGCTGTTGTATCAGTTCTGTCAAAAAAAGATATTGAAAATTTCTTTGGCCAAGTATATGAACAAAAAGGCGGCGGAACCGGTTTTATTATAACTAGCGATGGGCTAATTTTGACCAATAAACACGTCGTTTCCGATGAAACAGCTGAATACACAGTTTTTACTGCAGACGGAAAAGACTATAAAGCCAAAATCATGGCTACCGACGCTTATAACGATTTAGCAGTAATTAAAATTGAAGCCACAGGATTGCCAGTTGTGGAGCTTGGCGATTCTGACAAACTAGAAATTGGCCAGTGGGTAATTGCTATTGGCAATGCCTTGGCAGAATTTCAAAATTCTGTGACAGTTGGAGTTATTTCTGCCAAAGATAGAGAAATCACAGCTTCCGGCGGCGGTGCATCTGAACAGCTCGTTGGACTCTTACAAACAGATGCTGCGATTAATTCTGGTAATTCCGGCGGGCCACTAATTAACTTAAAAGGACAAGTTATAGGTATAAACACAGCGGTGGCAACTAACGCTCAAAATATAGGCTTTGCTATTCCAATTAATAGCGCCAAAACAGCTATTGAAAGCATAAAAAAAACAGGAAAAATTGTGCGGCCATTTATGGGTATACGTTCAATAAATATTACTAAGGAATTAGCTAAAGCTAACAACTTATCCGTTGATCATGGCGCTTTGGTTTACCATGGCTCTGGTACGGGCGAATTTGCCGTTACGCCATCAAGCCCGGCCGATAAAGCGGGGATTCAAGAAAATGATATAATTTTATCTATTAATGGTGAGGAAATAAACGAAAATAGGCCAATTACGCAAATAATTCAAAAATATAATCCAGGCGATGAAATTGAATTAACGGTTTTGCGTAAGGGCAAAGAAAGTAAAGTAAAACTGACTTTGGGCGAGAGCAAATAGCTTAAATAGATAGATTCTCTAATTTCAATTTCAAATCTTCAGCCAAAAGAGTACTAATAATTGGTTCTAAATTGCCATCTAAAATATTTTTAATTTTTCCCCAAGATTTTTTAATGCGATGATCGGTAATACGATCCTGAGGAAAATTATAAGTTCTAATTTTTTCGCTTCGGTCGCCAGTGCCAAGATATATAA
>JAMDBS010000121.1 GCA_023487325.1 Patescibacteria group bacterium | reverse complement strand
TTCAGCATCTCAGATGAAAATATCAGGATTAGAATTTACATGCATAGGGTTTATAGCAATGAAAATTGTGAAGAATATTGGTCAAAATTTACAAAAATACCCAAATCTAGATTTTTAAGAACAATCTATAAACCTACGCCCCATGTAATCAAAAAGAATATTGATTATAAAGGGTGTTGTCGGGTTGATATTCAAGGAAGTGAATTGTTCTGGAAATTTCAAAAATGGCAAAAAATGTTGATTAATTCATATATTTAAGCCCTTGTAGTGAAATGGATATCACGCGACGCTTCGGACGTCGTATTGCGGGTTCGAATCCTGCCGAGGGCGCCACTTCGGTCGTCACGGGCGGCCTCAGCGTAAACTAATTTGATAGTTTACTTTGAGCAAAAGCGAAAAGGATCAGTAGCTCAGGGGTAGAGCAAGTGCCTCTTAAGCACTGGGTCGAGGGTTCGAATCCCTCCTGATCCTCCAAATTTAAAATTAAAATAATTCCATGTTAGACAAGATATTTAACTATATTCATGCCTACCCCTATATAATGCTTGTTTTTGTTTCAATCATTGTATTGTTATTTTTGATAATAATTATTTATATAATCAAAGAAATCATTTCCGATATAAAAAAATATTATAAAAACAAAAGAAGTGGCTATGAAAATTTTCGTTTTATCGTATCATTAATAATTGTCATTTCTCTCGGATATTATTTATTTAATAAAATATATTATTTGATCAAGTTTATACTTGTTAACTCAATTTTATAATGATAAGATTAATAAAGGAAATTATCAATGGAAATTAAAACAGTACATATTATTCCGTTAGTATTGGTGGCCATCATCTTGGCTGGCGGGATTTATTATTGGCAGAAAAACAATAATCAAGCAAATATCGCCAGTGCTCCAACTACCAAAACTACCAGTTCTGATTCCAGCGGCATAGTTTTGGGAGATAGCAACGAAGCCGTTACGACTAAAACTGCAGCTATTAATGACGGGCAAACTTATATGGCAAAAATTGCTGAAATCAGAAAACCTATCAATGACGCTTTCACCGATCTGACTGATAAAATGAAATACCCTAATTTGTTCCCCAACGATCAAATTATGCAATTGTTGATTGACATCAACAAAAAAATCAATAGCGGCATTGAACAGATTTCCAAATTAGATATTGCCGCAAAATATCAAGAAACCAGCAAATCCGAAATTGAGTCTCTTAACTTGCTAAATGAATCTTTGGTTTCATTAAAAAAATCCTATCAAATCGGCAATGCCAATGCCCAAGCAGACCGCGAAGCCTTTGCCTATAAAATCGATCAAAGCAACAATATTTTAAAAAATATCCAAATACCTAACTAGAATTTTTAATTTAAAATTTTTAATTTTTATTGAATTTTTAATCAATAATTTTTACCAATTGATGGCCCCTTCGTCTATCGGTTAGGACGCCAGCTTTTCAAGCTGAAAAGAGGGGTTCGACTCCCCTAGGGGCTGCCAATTGGTAAAAATATAGGGTTCGACCGTGTCCCGTATATGACGTCCATGCAATTACAGAACGTAGTTCTTTTTGTAGGAAGGAATTATACCGGGACTCCCCCTAGGGGCTGCCAACTACCACTGATTAAAAATTATTTTCTAAAAACTATCTCTAAAATGAGGTAGTTTTTAGTTGATCTTGATTGTTGTGGGAAAAAAAGATACAATATTTATATAACACAAGGAGGATATTTTGAAAAAAATATTAGCACTAATAGTTTTTAGTTTGTTTTTAGTTATTCCCAGTATCTTACATGCCGAAGATTTTAAAATTACTGAAGTTAAACTTAGTAATTTTGGCATGGGCGGCCAAGACGGACCGGCTGGTGGTTCCCAAAGTGGACCACCCGGCGGCCAGCAAAGTAGTCCCTCAAGCAGTGAGGGTTCTTTTGGCGCCAGACCCACCTCCCAAACCGGCAGCAACCAAACCGGTACGAGTAATTCAGTTTATTATTCCATAAACTTTACCACTAATCTACCCACATCAAGCGGCGACCTGCTAATCAAGAGCAAAGAAAATGACGACCAAAAACTGGAGATATTTGGTTTTACTCGCTTATCAGAAGTTGGCTCTAAAGAAACGGCCCAAAAAATTTCCGACACAGAGTTTTCTTTCCCTAATGCTGGCCATCCTTTATTTACCGATATATTTTATGGGGATTGGATTATTGTTGAAGCAACTAGCACTTCAGGTCAAAAAGTCTTTTCCGATGTTTATTTCATTACAACTGATGGAAAATTGGAACAAGCCGGCTCGGTGGCTACAGGCGCTGACCCAACTTCTCAAAATAAAAGTAGCACTCCAAACCAAACAAGTACAGCGCCAACTTCTCAACCCTCAAATATCCAAAATATAGACAAAGGACAAGCGAGTGCTCAATTTACTGCCTATTGCAAAAATTATTCTGGTTCTGGTTTGGCCAGTTTTTTCACCAAATGGGCCTGTGGATTGTTCGCCGCTGAAAAATCACCCATTACTGCCTTCGATAGTCCCTATGCAACCCGCTGGGGAATGAATTTTTTTGTTATCAATATTCTCTCCATGTATCTGATGAATATCATTGTTTTTGTCGGTTTGGGCTTGTATATCATCTGGATAATCACCAAAATTAGGCCTTATGGTATTGTTTTTGATTCCAAAACCAAATCGCCGATTCAAGGCGCCATCGTGAGAATTTTTGATGCAGAAAAAAATAAGCTTCTGGAAACAAAAGTTACTGACCAAGCAGGAAACTATAATTTTATTGTCAAACCCGGACTGTATTATATCAGCATCATTATATACCAATTTTCCTTTCCCACCAAACTTATTACTAAAAACGAAATACCCCAATACTATCGAGTTTATAAAGGCGAAATGATTCGTGTCACCAGAAATACAAACCTATCAATTAATATTCCTTTAGACCCGCAAGGAAGTGATATTAACAAAGAAGCTTCTATTAGTTCATCTAAAAAAATCTTTAATGTATTAATTTATTACCTTCTTAAACTTAGGTGGGTTTTTATTTTTGTGGCTCTGGCTAGTGGAATATTTCTTTATACTATAAAAATGGAAAATTGGTATATTTATCTTGCTGCCGGACTATTTGGATTAATTATTGAAATTGTCTGGTATTTGGCCAGTAGAAAAATTCAATTTAAGGAAAAAACTAAACCATGAGTCAAGCGTTAATATATGGACTGTTGTCAGGTTTTGCACTGTTGATAGGCGCCGGTTGTGCATTAATTTTTAAATTTAAACAGAAAATCATTGCTGCTATCATGGCTTTTGGCTCGGGACTCTTAATCTGCGCCCTAACTTTTGGACTAATTAATCAGGCCTTTTTACATGGCGGTTTCACTTCAGTTATTTTGGGGTTTTTGTTAGGTGGCGTTGTCTTTATTGCCGGCGATTATTTACTGCATTATTTGGGGGCAAGAGCCCATCGGCGAAAAAAACTTTTGGAATCAAAATTTCCCTCTAATGGCGGCATTATCACCATGGGTGCGATTTTAGACGGCATTCCTGAATCTATTGCTTTAGGCGTTTCTTTGTTTTTTGGGCAGTCTACTGGACTACTGGTATTATCGGGCATCTTCCTTTCCAACTTTGCCGAGGGTATCTCTTCTGTACCGGGGCTAATAAAAGAAGGTTTCTCCAAATTAAAAATAACCCTGATTTGGGTTATAGTTGGCATAGCCATAGCACTTTTAACTGTTTTGAGTTTTACGTTTTTACATGATATTAATTCAGCAATCATTGGCTCAATCGAGGCATTTGCTGCCGGCGCCATCTTGGCCATGCTGGCAGACAGCATGATGCCGGAAGCCTACGAAGAAGGCGGTTTTCTCATCGGACTTTTAACTATCCTAGGATTTCTCACTGCCTTTATTATCTCAAGGATTTAATCTATTTTATAAATATTAATTGAATAACCAACTCGAGCAATAGGTTGGTATTTTTTTAACCAATTGTATTGCGGATCCTGTAGGGCTGACACACCGATGGCAATAATGCCTTTCTGATTGGGATTATCGGCTTCTAGCTTTTGCCAATCAATGCCATAATAGCTTGGGCCATCTTCGCTAGTCCAAAAATAGCACAATTTGATTGGTTTTTTAACATTATTTTGTACCATCCATTCTTTTAGTCTTTCCAAATCTTGACCCCAGTCAATATTAGAATCCGCTAAAACCTTGGTAGCATTTTGCGGCCCAATCAGCTCATTGAAATATGCTAAATAGTGCGGATATATTTTAACATTGCCATAGATATACCAGGATGTCATAACTAACAATATAATAGCAACTAGCCATTTTTTGCGACTTTTGAGCCACCAATTGCCAATAAAGGCGCCAATCCAAAGATAAATAAAAGGATAAATAGGCAAGAGATGTCTAATGCCTAAATTGAGTTTGGAGGTCATGGAAATTAGCATATAAACTACGACCGGCGTAATAATAACGTAATCTCTAAACTCTAATTTCTTTTTCCATCGCCAATAAAAAATTATAGACAATACTAATAAAATTATTGTCGGTAGAGGCGTTTTAACTGCAAAAGCCACAGGAAAATAATACCACCAACCACCATATTTATATTGCCCCAATAAATAGGCCGGTCTAGCACCATAAGTACTAGTTAAGGCCAACACTATTCCCTTAAAATATTGAGAGGGCTGAAGATATTTTACTGTTGAACCAAATTTTACCAGGTTGTGGTTGTAGTAAGCAATATTATTTATGGGCTGATAGGCGGGAATTTTTTCAATTTTGAGCCCATAATCAAGACCTACTACTAAAAATCCAATGAGGATAATAATCAAAAAAGATAACACTGACTTTCCCCAATATTTTTTTAGCTGATGTTGATGTTTATTAATAAAATAATAGGCAACATAAAGTAATGGGATAACTAAATATAATGTCAGGGCGGAGAATTTCACCCCTTGAGCTAATCCAAAACAAACTCCGGCTAAAACTAATTTCTGCCACCCTGGTTTATGTAAATATGCCGCAAAGCTAATGATAGACAGAAAGAAAAAAATACTCATCCATAAATCCGTGTTGGCTAACCTTGCGTGAGCAAGAATGTTTGGACAAAATATATATAAAACCAATGCGGCTGCGGCAGCTAAATATCCATAATAACGAAGAGCAACTAGAAAAATTACCACAGCAAAAATCAAAGCAAAAATTATTGGAACTGATCGGCAATATAGCAGAATTTGGTCAGCGTTGTTGCCCATTTTATACAAAAAGTTTTGAGCCATACTTCGAGTTTCCAGCCATGAATCATAGTAAAAATCCTTGGCCACTTGAAAATATTTTTCTGAATAATCTATGTTGGGTTTTATCAAAAATAATGGCAAAGCCGCCAATTGCTTACCTATAAAAGGATGTTCCGGATTTAAGCGAAAGTCCCCATCTTTTAGAGATAAATATCCAGAAAGAATATGGATAGGTTCATCGGTAGTTGATGAATCTGATTTCACCGAACCCCAGAGCATAAATGCCATCACTAGAACAAATAATGGCAAAAAGATATAAAAAAATAATTTGTCGATTTTGCGATTGTTCATTTTTTGTCCGCCAAAATCATGTTGCCAGCAACTTTTTTGGCTGTCACCCGATAATCAAGGTATTTGCCAACCATTAACCTGTTTTGCGCATCCACTGATGGCAATGAACTAAATACGATATTGGATATCGGCAGCATAAGCGGTGATAATATCCATTCCAAAATAACACTCCAAGTTAAAGATTTTTTTGGCTGTGGCGGCAGAAGTAGGGTAGAAATAATTAAAGTGACGATTAGGCCCACCATGGCAGTAGTTAAAAGTCTGGAGTAAATCACCGGGAAATTATAAGCCAAAACAGTATGGCCAAAATCCGGGTTTAATAATCTGGGCATCCAACCAACAAAGACTAAAATAATAGAGGTGGTGGCCCAAGAAAAATGACCTTCAATCAATCTTAAAGTCTGCAGCCATTTATCCCAAAAAGGCAATTTCTTATTGGGAATAATATTGGTCATGACATAAGGAATGTCTGAACAGCCCCAAGCCCAGCGACGTTTTTGCAAATACTGCTCGCGAAAAGTTTCCAAATACCCCTTGGGCGATAAGACCGCATCTTGATAAACTGGAATAAAAATTGGCACTACTTGATGGTCACCATCAAAAGCCAAATAGCTTCTCCAATATTGATGTCCATCTTCAA
>JAMDBS010000093.1 GCA_023487325.1 Patescibacteria group bacterium | reverse complement strand
TGATGATGCCTATAAGAAATTAGCCGAGCGACCAGTTTACTCCCAAGTACAAGCTATAGAGGCTAAAAAATCCTAAAAATAAAATTAAGATAATAAACCAATCTTGGCTGTGGTATTTAATATATCGCCAGATGGAAATAATAACAAAGGCGATAATTAGAATTTTTAAAAAAACAATTCTTTCGAAAGCTAAATATCCTAAAAATGAAAAAATAAATAATAAAATTAAAATTAACTGCGACCAATTTTTTTTAATAAAATCCAGTATTTTAGTTAGCATTTTGCGTTTTATAATTTTTTCCGATAATTAACACAATATCGCTAGAAGAATTAGCCGGTCGCGGCTGATTGGATATTTGCGTTTTAAATCTATCAGCTAAGAACTTTGTCGTTACAGGCTTAGTGCCATTGGTATAATCGTATATAACCGTACCGTCGGTTGTGGTGGGATTTTTTTCTATTTTAATAACTGAATAGCCGTAACTTTTTAATAATTCGCCAACTTCCGTACCCAAGCCTGCGGTGCCGCTACCGTTTAACACTTCGATTTTTGCGTTCTCTTTCGCGAGATAGGGATCGGTAAAAATTTCATGCGCGAGTTTTTGAATGTCTTTGTAATTTCCTATGCCTGCTTTGGGAATAAGATAATATCCGCCCTCAACTGCTCCGGAAGTTAAAAGTCCATCGCTAGAGTTGTCAATGACTTTACTGATGATATTATCGGAATTTATATCTTTTACGATATTAAATATTTTTTCCATCTCCCAGGTCTGGATATCGGTTCGCAAGTGATCGCCCAGAATCTGTAATACTTCACTTATTTTTTTGGGATTAGTTACAACGCCCACCGAGAGCGCCTTGTCTTTGGCCGCAATCATTACTTGTTGCTGTCTTTTTGATCGATCAAAATCAGAAGTGGTTTCGCGTGAGCGCGCATATTTTAGGGCAGTTTCGCCATTTAAATGGTGTTCGCCTGCTGAAATGTTAAATGGCGCATAGTCTACCATATTGGAAGCAGGATAATAAGGATCAGAAAGAGCTTTCTCGACGTTGACGTCTATGCCGCCTATAGTATCTATAAATTTAGTAAAGCCCTGAAAGTCTAGACGAATATAATAATGAATTGGCAAATCCAGTATTCCACTGACAACTTCTTTAGTTAATGCCGCGCCGCCACCAGTTGTTTTGCTATTTTGCTCACCGTAAGCATAAGCATAATTTATTTTATTATATCCTGCCCCAGGTATTTTCACGTACAAATCACGGGGGATAGATAAAAAGGCCATTTTTTTATTTACCGGATCAATGCTGGCAACAATAATAGTATCGGTTAGCATACCGCCTGGATGGTTAGTCCCGCCCATGCCCAAAAGTAAAATATTTATACGCCCATCGCCTTCGCCCTGAAGCTGATTGGCGTCAATTTTATCTAAAAAATTTAGCGCAGGTGCTGATTTGGCAAAATTTTTAGTTATAATGTTTGCCAGGGCTCGCCACGTGCCAATCCCTAACCAGGCAGCGATACCAACAATAAGAATTATCACTGTAATAGCAATAAACCAGCCTGTTCTTTTTTTTAGATTAATTTTTTTATTATCTTTAGAATTATTGCTTATAATACTATTTAGATTATTTTCCGGTTTTTTAATTAGGCTACCGTTACTGTCGACAACATGTTTTCGTTTGATAAAAAATGGCATTAATCGAGTTTCCTTTCTCTATATTATTAATAAAATAAAAACAAATGGAAATTTAAAATATTCCCTCAGGTTATTATAACATATTGGATAATTTTTGTATGTTAATTATTTTTAAGCTGAAAGCTGAAAATGGTCAGCGCTAAACCAATAATGAAAGCATAAAGTCCAACGAGCCACATTACTATTTCTAGAGTTTTCAACGGGAAGAAAAACATTAAGATTCCAATGACTAAAGATAACACCCCGGTAGTTACAAGAAGCCATTTACCAATTACGCCTTCTTCTTCGCTAAACCCGACCATCATTTCAATTACACCAGTAATCACTGCCCAGGTGGCTACTAAGTAAAGTAGAATTGTAACAGTAATCGCTGGCCAGGCAAATACCATAACGCCGAAAATCAAACTAATAATACCTTCTGCCAAGAATACACCCCATTTCTTGTGCTCTTTAGCGCTAAATGCGCCAGCGATCAAAAAGATACCATCTAAAAGAGCAAAAACCCCAATAGCTACTACCAAAAATGCCAGCGTGGTTTTAACAAAGAACATCACAAATAGCCCTAATATAATGGCTAAAATTCCTCGTCCCAAAATCATGCCGCGATACTTTGCTAAAATTTTTGTGTTCATTTTTCCTCCTAATTATATTATAAAATAAATAATAAAATTGTTCAATAAACCATTGATTAATATTTTTGTATCTGCTACGATTCATTGTAGATTCGGGGGAGCTTAATAAATTGGATTAAATTGAAGAAAGAGGGTGGGTATTATGCCAAAAGTACTCATCATAGATGACGAGAAATGGGTTCATGAAATTTGTAGATTAGAGCTACAAGATTATTGCGAAGTTTTATCGGCCTATTCATTAAAAGAAATTGAAGAAATCGCCCGACTGCTTGCGTTTGGCGGCATTACTCTCAACGAGATTGATATTATAGTTGTTGATGCCTGTTTGTCTGGGAATGGTATTGATACTATTCCATTTATCGAGAAAATAAAAGCAGATTTTAAAGGCATTTTAATCGCTGGCTCAAGTGATGACTCGTATAATAGTGAATTAATCAAAGCCGGCTGCGGCACTAAATGTCTCAAGTTATATATCGCTAGAACAATAATTAGAACAATAGTTCATACTTCGGCTTTTCTGCCAACCTAAATATAGGTTGGTTTTTTTCTTGATTGTTACCTGTTTTTGTGTTAAAATTAATCATATCTGTTAGAAATTGGTATCTAGAATTTGAAAACTAGCGTCTATCGTCTAAGTGCTAATGTCTATTTCGGGGGTGTATTAGTTTCGACAGAGTACATTAAGTAAATAGCGTCAAGTCGAGCAGGCCACGTTGCTTGTCAAATACGCGGCACTTATAGTTGCAAAACCTAATTTCGCAACTGTTCCAGCTTTCGCCTAAACGGCGCTAGTTTGGATCCGCCTTACCAATTTTATTCCGAGAGGTTGGCCAAGGTGTTATAAAATCGGAATGCGGCCAGCAAGATCGTCTTAGTAACTGGCTTAAGCAAAACGAAGACAATTAAACTTGTTAATAGCGCTATTTACCCAAGTATTTTGGACACGGGTGCAACTCCCGTCACCTCCACCAAAAGGGAATCAGAGACATTTTCTGGTTCTTTTTTAGTACTTACAAACCTTAAAAAAATAACCCCGAAGGGTTATTGAGTCGATGGTTGACTATTGTTTGTGTTTTGTATTTTTTCGATTTCCTTAAGTGCTTCCTCTAGATTAATAACAATTGGAATAAATTCGATCAAACTTGTTGAAAAAAATTGTCTTTTAATACCTTTTGCATGGGTAATTATAACCAGCCCTGCGTTATTGTCGCGAACTTTTTGAAATAGCCACGGTAATCTATGAAGAAGATGTTCAAATATATATTCTGCGTTTTTAAAATCGAAGACAAAATTATTGTTGTAGGAAATAATGCCGTCAGCTAACAATTGTTTGAACTTGCACATAAATATATAATCCCCAGCATGTTCTTCAGCCATGTCTTTCGGGATCTTAAACAAAACGGTGTTATCACCCACTTTTTTATAGGTAAGATCAAACACAATAATCACTTCCTTTATTAAGATACCATTGGATACAAATTGATAATATAGATTTTTTAATAATTGGTCAATATTACTATTGACTTTTTACCCCAAAGGGACTAGATTTATAGAGTAAGTCTGATCTTTTACAAAAAGGGAGATGGGGAAAATGAAAAAAATACTTTCGGCGCTATCAATATTTTTTTGTATTTTAGCTACAATCTGCTTTGTTGCTCATTATTTTTTACCCCGCGGATACCACGGCGGGGGAAAACAGATAGGAATTTGGGACGATACGGCCGGCAATCGGCATCTAGGCGAAATCGATGTTTGTGATCCAGTTGTTGTTGATGATGAAAAGCAATACTTAATTTGGATATTAAGCATATTTGCGCCATTAATTTTTGCAGCATTAGGGTGTTTAGCTAACTATTTTGCATATCATGATAATAATGAACCAAGCCATAATGGTAACAATAATAATATCCCCGATCGATAAGTGAACCGCCATAGTGATTTTTCTTCTGAAAAAGACTAGATTAATGATTGAGTGGGGGTTCACTAACAAAATAATGGGGAGATGGTAAGAATGCAAAAGAATCTGATGGTTCTGGTACTCGTGACGCTCTATCTATCTTTTCTGGTCGGTTGCGGTATCGTTACTCCTAACGATGAAGGTAGCTGGAATATGTCGGCACCGTTGCAAACCGAAATTGTTCCCAAGCTCGGCCAATATACCTTTAATCAGCGAGGCAATTTCAGTGTGATTGAGAACTCACAGACTGGACAAAGATATGTTCATTTTGCCAGCGACTCCTATCGATTCGATGACCTTTTGGTTATAAACGGTGCATTTTACTTCGAATGGGGGCAAATAGTCAAAGGGCATTATCCATCCGATGGATATGCTATCTCGGGTTCGTTTGTAAGTGAAACTCGGGCAACCGGTTATATCAAATATGCTGGCTCGGGACATATACTGTCCGAAGGAAATTTCGTTGCCGAGCTAAAAAGTTCTTCGACTCCAACCCCGTCACCGACACCTACTTTATCACCATTACCAAGCCCAACTCCATAGAAAGGAGGAATGATTATGGGAGAAACTAAAGTGGGTAGATGTCTTTACTGTCCGAAATGCATGCAGCAGGTGTTTATGAACTCATGTAACGGCGGATACCGCTGCACCAAATGCAGCAATATCAGATCGGAAACAATGGTTTCTGTCTCCACTTCGAGCAGACGACCGACAAGAACGGCTGCCAAAGAGCGAAGACGCAAAAGCGCTCATTAAACTACGTAATAAACAAGCACCTTACGACCGCCAGTTTACCACTGGCGGTTTTTTTCTTTTAAAAAAATGCCCCGCCAATCGGCGGGGCATAACGACATAGTTAAGCCTATTTAATGTAATCTTCCAAAGATTTTTGATTAGTTTTCGGCTGTGATTATCTGACGAGATCTTTGCAGGGGGTTGTCGGGCGTAACATTCCCATAACGTAGCCTTACGAAACAACCTGCTGATTTTTGAAGATCACCAATTTGATATCGAACAATGACATGGCGGGTCCTGGCCTTTAATCTTTCAATAACTTGATCCATAGTATGTCCTTCATAATCTGGCCGGGTATGAACGCTGATTTTCACGCTTTCACTCGGAGCGATGCGTCTATCCCAAGTAGTATAAACATGCGGCAATACATCGCCCGGCGTGCCATAGGAGTTATACCATTGCACTGAGTACCAAATGCCATCCTTGTCATATTGATCAATGGCCACATCATTAATTGTTATGTCGTGATCTTCATTGTTAGTAATGGTAGCCGACCAAATCCAGCCATCTGGTTGAGCATCAAAATATTGGGAGTCACTGGCAATCGTAAGATTGCTCTCTTTGTTTTTCATAATAACTTTAAGCAATTCGGCTACTCCGCTTGGTGTTTGAATCAATCCAGTATGCGTGTATGTTAAACCGTATTCAAAAGATTCCACGGTGCCGGCGGTAAGCGCATACATACAGATGTTTTTTGCCAAAGCGCTGTTTGGCGAAACCCATTGGTCTCTTAGTCCGGCGCTAAGCAAATAGTAGTGGACATAGCCGCGTTGAAAATTGCGCTGATCATTATTGAGTTGAGTTAAAAATTCACTGCCGTCTATCATTTCGTGTAGGGCCGGTGAATCGTAATCGGCGATGCCAAAAGGCAAATCACTTCTTGTGAGGTTGATATATTCTAGCCGTAATGCTCGCAAAAGATCAACCAATGAAGCAAAATTAGCGCCTTCATTGGGGCCGCAAAGCGCGTAGAGACTCCTGATTGCAGCAGTTTTTCCCAGAGTTTCCAAAGCGTAACGGGAAATTAAGACGCCGCGCGAATGCGCGATGATGTCAATGGAATGAAACCCCTCGGAATGTAATTTATCTAAACGTTGTCCCAAATCGGTGGCCACTAAAGCACCAGCTTGTCGCCAATCGAATTCAAGCACACAGACGCGTCGATATAAATTTTTTTCCTGGATTTTTTGGGCAACTAATTTCATATCGTCGACATCTGCATTAGATCGGAAGAGCGTCGTGTAGG
>JAMDBS010000119.1 GCA_023487325.1 Patescibacteria group bacterium | reverse complement strand
GCATGATTATAAGCCGAAACAAGCCATCATAGTGCCGCCAAGAAGACCATCAAGGCCGTCTGTCTGATTGGCAGAAAAAGCTGTCAGCACACAAACGCCGATAAATAAAGGGATATACCACCATCCCAGTTCAATATTAAACGGCAGGTCAAAATAATTGCCACCTGGGATATGAATAGCCGACCAGCCCAGCTTGGAGTAAAACCACCAAGCGCCCAAAGCGGCAATGGCCGTGTAGAGAATAAATTTATAGCTAAATTTCATGCCTCCCTTGTTGGGTCCGATACCAAAAACATTCATCAAATCATCCAGCGCGCCGATAATTCCGCAAGCCACCAGCACAAATAACGGCAGATAGGTTTCCGCGCGGTCAAGATTGAAAATCAAAGTTATGGCAGCCGCCGTAATCCAAATTAACAGACCGCCCATAGTCGGCGTGTTTTCTTTGCCCTTGTGATATTTATAGAAATAAGTGGCTTTTTTATCATCCAAACCTTTTTCGCGAATACGCTTGCCAATTTTATTTTTATACAAAAAATTAGTCAGTATTGGCGTCCAGAGGATCGCTAAAATAAAGGCCAAAGCCGTTAGAAAAAAGACATTTGAAAGATAATTAGGATTAAGTAAAATTTGTTCCATATTTACCTTTAGTAAATACACTAATTTCCACTAATATTGGATACTAATTAACACGAAATTTAGTGGCACTTAGTATCATTGTTTGTGGTCATTAGTGTTTTAACTATTTTTTCCATCTTCATCGCCCGCGAGCCTTTCGCTAAAATTATATCCTTATTCTCAAGTTTACTCAAGAGGTAATTTCCTGCTTCAAAAGAATCTTTAAAATTATTCTCTTCTGATATTTTTTTAAATTCCGGCCCGACAGTAATTAAAATATCGGCAATTTCTTTAGCTTGATGATAAATCTCTGCATGAGCGCTACCAGCCAAATCCCCCAGCTCCCGCATGTCCCCTAAAATGATAATAATCCGATTAGCTTTTAGTTTTTCGCTTTTAGCTATTAGTTTTCTAAAGGCTAATTTCATGGAAAGCGGGTTGGCATTATAGGTATCATCTATAGTAGTAGTATTTTTGATGCCTTTAATAATATTAGATCTGCCAGATAGCGGCTGATAATTTTCCAGCGCCTTATTTATTTCCTTTTCAGACAGATGATAAATTTTGCCAATGAGTTTGGCTATCTCCTTATATGGTTCAAGGCTCTGATCATCAAAATAGCTGATTTTGGCCTGTGATTTAGCTGCGATAATTTTATTATAAGGATTATTTTTGCCAATGATCCCGATACCATCTTTGGGCAAACTCTCGATTAAACGCCCTTTTTCTTTGGCCACATTTTCTATTGATTTAAAAAATTGGGTATGAGCAGCGCCAATAGCAGTAATCACTGCGATTTTTGGCTTGGCAATAGTCAATAAATATTCGATATCACCAGGCTTGTCAGCGGCATATTCTAAAATAAGAATTGAGCTGTGAGCAAGCGGGTTGAGCGAGGATATATTTGCGCGAAAAAATGCGGCTATTAGAACAAACGGCCAAGCAAGGACTGCTGGCGATTTTTTAAACCCCAAAATCGCCAAAGGAAGACCAATTTCCGTGTTGAGATTGCCTTCGGATTTTTTGACTTGACCTTGATATTTTTTACTATCATTTAATACTTTAAATACTGCTTCTTTGGCCGAACTTTTACCGGCGCTACCGGTAATGCCAATAATATCCAATTTATTTTTGGATAGCACTTTTTTGGCCAAATTTTTCAGTATTTTTTCTACAATTTTTTTCATACCCAGTATATCAACTTTCAAAAATTATTATGTTTATTGTATTTTTATTGGTAAGTCTTCGATAATTAGTATTCAATCAAAACCATTACAACCTTTTATGCCAGCAATAATTTATAAAAAATACATTGAAAGTTGTATTACTGAGCATAACATAAGATTATATCAGAATTAATCAAATTTAACAAGGGTAATCCATGTGTTGATTTAATAAAAACCATAATACATTATACGTAATACATACTACTACTTCGTCGGTTTTATCTGATAATAATTTACCAGCCACTGGGCAATCTCGCCAAAAATCGGCGCGGCAGAACTTTCCGCCCATTCTACATTTTTGGGGTTTTCCAAACGCACAATCATGGCAAATTTTGGGTCTTCGGCCGGCAAAAATCCGGCAAATGAACCAACATGGCGATCTTCATAATAACCACCTTCTGGCTTGGGAATTTGCGCGGTACCGGTTTTGCCGGCCACATTATAGCCGGGCACTTGCGCTTTTTTACCATGGCCATTTTCCACCACAGAAACCAGCATCCCTCCAAGCTTGGCCGCATTATCAGCAGAAATTACTTCTTGGCCAATTTTCGGTTGAGTGGTAATAATTTCACCGTTTTCCTTAATGATTTTATCTACAATATAGGGTGTGACAAATTTACCGCTATTGGCTATCACCGCATAAGCAGCTAAAACCTGCAAAGGCGTCAAGGAAATACCCTGCCCAAAAGATATAGTCGCCCTGGTGATATCGCGCCAAGATGAGAGTTTGGCCATTGTGCCATTGGTTTCGCCGCTCAAATCAATTCCGGTTTTAGAATTAAAACCAAATTTTTCCAGATATTTATAAAGTTCATCATTGCCAATTTTATCAGCCAGCCAAACCATGGCCACATTGTCAGAATTTTCCAGCACCTGCGTCATGGTTTCTCGGCCAAAAGCTTTGTCTTGAGCGGTATGTATCTCATAGCCCTGCACCACAGTCATATTGGAAAACACATCTTCGGTATCTGGCTCGACTTTTTTTGTATCAAGCCCTGCTCCCATGGTCATTGACTTTAAAATAGATCCCGGCTCCCAAACTTTACTGATAGCCGGATTGATAAAAACATCTTGTTTGTCTGTGGCGACTTCATTAAATTTATTAGGATCATAAGAAGGGTAGCTAGCCATGGCTAAAATGCCTCCTGTTTTTGGGTTCATTACAATAATTGAGCCGTTATCTGCTGAATATCTCTCCATGGCTTCTTTTAATTTTGCCTCTACTTGATATTGCACATTGTGATCCACGGTTAAAAGCAAGCTTGAACCATCGCGAATATTTTGGGGTTGATTAATGCTAATTAACCTGCCCCAGGCATCTTTTTCTGCTTTGACTTTGCCGCCTTCGCCTTTTAGCACTGAATCATAGTAGCCTTCAATGCCATAATTGCCAATATTTTCGGCATTAACAAAGCCCAAAAGTTGACTGGCAAAATCACCTTCGGGGTAATAGCGCACATCCTCGGAAGTAATTACCACGCCCTCTAAGTTTAAATCCATAATCTTTTGAGCCAAATCCTTTTCAATTTTCTTCTTGAGTGGAGGGATATAAAGTTTGTCATTGTTAATTTTATCAAAAATCTCATTTTTGCCGATTTCCAGTAATGGCGAAAGTACCTCGGCAATTTTTTCCTTATTTTTCACATTTTTTGGAATAACATTAACATCGTATTTTTCAATATTGGTGGCAAGAGGATACTTTTCACCATCAGCAAAATCATTGGTTAAAATCTCACCTCTTTTTGGCTCTAAGTTCTTAACTACTGTATGCTGATCTTTGGCCAAGGCCACATATTTTGAATTCTCTATCACTCCTTGTTGAAAAAGTCTTATTAATAAAATCGCGCCCGTAACAAAAATAATCCCCATCAGGATATTTATTCTTTTAAGCCAATCGTCAGTGTTGCCCTTGGGAATTTTTTGATAATAAGCCATTACTCCCTCGCTATATTTTGGCTTTAATTATTTTTTGCTGTTTCTAAATTTAAATCCTTGACACTAGATTTGATTTCATTCAATGATTTTAATCTGACCGTTTCAATTTCTAGGCGCTTATTTTCTTCTTCAATTTTTGATTTCTGATCTTCCAATTCTCTAATCTGGTAATTTTTGGTGGCGCTTTGAGTGGATTGAGCCAGATATAAGAGCGCTAGAGCTGCCAAAATAATAATCACTACAAATTGAATACTAAGCGGGCCGATTTTAATCTCTCGGTCGATAGTTCTTTTTCTTAAACCAGATTCTTCTAAATTGGATTTTGTGATAAGCATGATTTTATATTGTATTAAGCTCCACAAATCTTTTGACACGAATTATACAAATTATTAGTAATATTCGTGTTAATAAATTCGTGAGGTTTAATTCCTTATTAATATCGCTGCTCTTAATTTCGCACTGCGTGATCTGGGGTTATTTTTAATTTCGGAAAAAGCTGCAATAATTGGCTTCTTGGTTAAAATTTTTAATTTATCTTGATTGGCTTTAAAAAAGTTTTTAACAATTCTATCTTCGCCGCTGTGAAAGGAAATGATAGCGATTTTTGCACCAGGAGCTAAAATTTCCAAACAATCATTTAAGGCGGTTTGTAAATTATTAAGCTCATTATTGACTTCTATCCTGATCGCTTGCCAGATTGGCGCCAATATTTTCGGGTTTTTGCTGCCAATAGCCGCAACCAATTCCGAAGTTCTCATGATCGGCCTTTTGCTTCTGGCCTCAATAATTTTTTTGGCTAAAGAACGGCTATTGCTCAAATCTCCATATTGGTATAAAACATCAGCTAATTTTTCAAAATGATATTTGTTGACTACTTCGCTGGCGTTAATATCCGAACCGGTAAATTGCATATCTAGCAGCTTATCATGACTAAAACTTAATCCGTATCTGCCTTCATCTAATTGCCAGCTGGCCAGCCCTAAATCAAATAAAATTCCCTGAATATTGCTAAAATCCTGATCTTTAATTATTTTTTTAAGGTTGACGAAATTGTCATTAACATAGGTAATTCGTAAACCAAACTCGGCTAATCTTTTTTTTGCTTCAGTAAGACCGGATTCATCCTGTTCAATGGCCAGCAGCTTTCCATTGGGCGAGGTTTTATGCAAAATTAATTTTGCGTGACCGCCCAAACCCAGCGTACAATCAACAAAATTTTGGCCTGCCTTGGGATCTAAATATTGTAAAACTTCTTTGGACAATACCGAAATATGTTGCATCATTTGTTTAGAAATTAGGAATTAGAAATTAGAAATTTTTCCTCTTTCCCCTTGCCTGTCCCCCCGCCCACAAGCGGGGGGAGAATTTTCAGGCAAAAGGTTTTTTATTTTGGTTTTTTTGACTCCGCCAACTGCTTATAGGATAAGTAGTCAACAGAATCGCCCCTCCTTCACCCCGATAAAATATCGGGGGGAACTGTGGTAAATTTGCTGTACCTTTCGATACAGACAGATACAATCAAATTGTCTAATTTTATCTGTCTATATCTAATTTTTTAATTTTCAATTTACAATTTTCATTAAATTTTCAAATTAATTAATTTTTAAACATTAATTTATTGATTGAAAACTGATCATTGAAAATTTCTACTAAATACCCAATTGTGCAAGGTGCTCGGAAATTGAATCAGTTTCTTTTTCTGAAACATTTTTATATTCATTCCATTTGGCTTCATTCCAAATTTCAATTCTATTATATAAACCGGCCACTATTGCTTTGATCTTTATATCAGCATAATTTCTCAAATAACCTGGCAATAACACTCTGCCTTGTTTATCAAATTCCAAATCCATAGCGCCAGCCAGCATCAAACGGCTAAAAGCCCGAGCTTTGGGATCAGTAATCGGCAAAGTTGCCAATTTTTGGGCTAATTTTTCCCATTCATTTTTTGGATAAACAAAAAGACAGGCATCTAAACCCCTGGTCACCACTGCTCCGTCAGAAAGCTTGGCCCGCATTTTAACCGGGATAGCAATTCTGCCCTTAGGATCAATTGTATGACTGTATTCTCCTATAAACACGAAAGCTCCACTAATTATTAACTAATTACCACCAACCGATTTAAATTTTTTTCTATCGTTTGTATAAATAATTCTTTTAATAAGCAATCTGTCTGAGCCAAAATTGATAAGATAACCTAATTCATAATCACTATTTTTTAAATAATCGTATATCTGGCAAATCATTTTCTTGGTAATAAATTCTAAGGATTTTATTTCAATGACTATTTTATTGTCAATCACCAGATCAGGACGATAAACTCCGATAAATTTACCTGTTTTTGGCGAAAATATTTTGATTGATTCCTGTTTATTAAAGGATAATTTTCTTATACTCAATTCTTCTTCAAGCGCTTTTTGATAAATTGCTTCTTTATGCCCTGATCCATAATTTTTGCTTACTTCTATTGCCGCGCCTTGCACCTGATAAGACAAATCTTTATAAAGAAGCTTTTTTTGATACATATAAATAATACTTGAAATATTCTTAGTATTAATTAGTTTTAGTTTTTATTTTTTTTTAT